>JAITWP010000144.1 GCA_031285365.1 Azoarcus sp. | reverse complement strand
ATGGAAAGAAAAAACACCCGGCAAGCCGGGTGTGAAAGTCTCCTGTTAAGGAGAGGGAGGGAACCTGCGGGGTGTTATGCCCCGAAAAACCGGACGATCTGAACAGTTTTAAGCCTCATATGCTGTTCTGCAAAAAATAAATTTTTTCATAAATATTTCTTATTTTTTATAGCGTTAAAAGAGAGTTTTGAAGTTATCCTTAAAGCTAATTTGCTGCTCTGCACAATTTTTATTCTAGTACAGGATCAAGGGGTTTTCAAGGCTGAATCGTGCAAAATGCAGGCTTGAGATAAAAAATACACGGACATCGCCTTGACGGCTGGCGGTTAAAATGTCGGGCGTTCGAGGAACCCCCATGTCCGATTCACTGCTCACTCACCTGAACCCACAACAAGCCGAAGCCGTTACTCTGCCTGCGCGACACGCCCTGGTGCTTGCTGGAGCGGGTTCCGGCAAGACGCGGGTGCTGACCACCCGGATTGCCTGGTTGCTTCAACAGGGGGTGGTGAGTCCTGCGGGCATCCTCGCCGTAACGTTCACCAACAAGGCGGCGCGCGAAATGCTCTCAAGGGTCGAGGCCATGTTGCCGGTGAACGCGCGCGGGATGTGGATCGGTACCTTTCATGGGCTGTGTAATCGCCTGTTGCGGGCGCATCACCGCGATGCGGGGCTGGATCGGCTGTTTCAGATCCTTGATGTTGCCGACCAGCTTGCGGCAATCAAGCGTCTGCTGAAAACGCTCAATATCGACGACGAAAAATTTCCTCCACGCGACCTGCAATATTTCATCAACGCCCACAAGGAAGCGGGTTTGCGCCCACATGCGGTGGAAGCCCTGGACGAATACACCCGCCGTCGCGCCGAGCTTTATCAGGAATACGAAAACCAGTGCCAGCGTGAATCGGTCGTGGATTTTGCCGAACTCCTGTTGCGCAGCTTCGAGTTGCTCCAGCGAAACGAACCGATCCGACGGCATTACCAGCAGCGTTTCCGCTACATCCTGGTCGACGAGTTTCAGGATACCAACGTCCTGCAATACCGCTGGCTGAAACTGCTGGCCACCAACGGGGAAGAGGGCGGCGCGGCGCTTTTTTGCGTTGGGGACGACGATCAGAGTATTTACCGCTTTCGGGGCGCGGAAATCGGCAACATGCGCGACTTCGAGCGGGAATTCCGGGTGCAGGATGTCATTCGCCTGGAACAGAACTACCGTTCACACGGCAACATCCTCGACGCGGCCAATGCCATCATCCGCAACAACGGCAACCGCCTGGGCAAGAACCTCTGGACGGATCGGGGTGAGGGTGAACCGATCCGGGTGTTTGAAGCGTACAGCGATTCAGACGAGGCGCGCTGGATCGTCGAAGAAATCCAGTCCCTGTTCTGCGATGGCGTCTCGCGTGGCGATATTGCCCTGCTGTATCGCGCCAATGCCCAATCGCGTGTGCTCGAACACCAGCTTTTTTCGGCGGGTGTTCCGTATCGTGTGCATGGAGGGTTGCGGTTTTTCGAGCGCCAGGAGATCAAACACGCGCTTGCCTACCTGCGACTGCTTGCCAATCCCGGAGACGATACCGCCTTTATGCGTGTGGTGAATTTTCCCACACGCGGCATTGGTGCGCGCACGCAGGAAACGCTCCAGGACACAGCCCGGCAGCGGAACGAGAGTCTGTACGCCGCCGTGCCGCATCTGTCCGGCAAAAGCGCCATCTCGCTTGCTCGGTTCGTGAGTCTGATTGAAACAATGCGCCGTGAGACGGAAACCCTGCCGCTGCCTGAACTGGTGGAACATGTACTCGACCTGAGCGGCCTGCGCACGCATTACCAGACGGAGAGAGAGGGTCAGGACAGGCTGGAAAACCTCGACGAACTTGTTCGCGCCGCCGAAAATTTCTGCGCCGAATCTCGCGCCAGTTCGGAAGTTCTGGCGCAACCGCACGCACTGCTGGCGGATTTTCTCAGTCACGCCTCACTTGAAGCCGGGGATCATCAGGCGGGCGCGCAGGAAGAAGCGGTGCAGTTGATGACCGTGCATGCGGCCAAGGGCCTGGAATTCGATATCGTTTTTCTGTGCGGCCTGGAGGAAGGGCTTTTCCCTCACAGCAACAGCCTGCATGAGTCCGCTGCCGGGCTGGAGGAAGAACGGCGGTTGATGTATGTGGCGGTGACGCGTGCGCGCGAACGTTTATATCTGTCCTGCGCCCAGAGCCGCTTGCTGCACGGGCAGACGCATTACCACCCGCAGTCGAGGTTTCTCGGCGAAATACCAGAGGAACTGCTCAAGCCGCTTTCGCCGCTCGTTCCAAGAGTGGCGCGTTCCAGCGGTTTTCGCATCGGACAGAACGTGCGCCACCCCACGTTCGGGTATGGGGTGATCGTTGCTGCCGAAGGTGGCGGCAACGATGCCAAACTGCGCATCAACTTCGGGGACGCGGGCGTCAAATGGCTGCTGTTGTCGATGGCAAAGCTGGAAGCGGTTTGAGATCGATGAATACCCAGAACGGCAAACCTGACGAGCGCCAGTAGGCGATCGCTTCTTCGAGGATTTCGCGTAGGGTGAGCCAATCGTCGATAGCGATCTCGAAGGAAGCCGTGTGTTTCAAATGGAGAACGACACCGTCGTCACCAAACCACGTTTTGTCGCACAACACATCATGGAGTGCATCCCAATTGTGTCCGAAATAGTCCGGAAACCTCAGCGTTTCGGCAAGTCGTTCGAGCAGTTGGGCTTTGTTGCGGACATCGGCAATGTCGACGACACGGTAATGCAGCGATGAAACCTCGCAAGCCCGGAGCAACCGGGTAACGGCTCTGGAGGATTTGAGAGAGTGAATGCCGACTCGATCGAGATCGTCAAGGTTTAGCGTTTTCATCAAGAATGAACTGGAAGCTTTGGTAGTGATCAGCGGTGTAGTAGCAACGATCGGGAGTCGATGGCCTTTTACCGCCACACACGATACGCCGCGCGCCGCGATTGTTGGCACCAGGCGTTGGGACAGTATATTCACGGTAATAACCACGCGGTTCTGCGGGTAACAGTTTTTCACGATTGCCGAATACGAAACCGTCCTGCTCGTAAGGGAAGGGGCCGTCCTGATGAATCAGGGTCAGTGTCTGTCGGGCTTCGATCGGAAGCTGTTGCGTGGAAACTGTTACGGTCGATGGCTCTGGCGCTGATGTGCGCGTCAACAGGTTGCTCAAGCCGAAAAACAGAACCAGAAGAAGAGCAATGCCTATGATGCGGGCGGGCTTGAGTGTAGGCATGAATCCTTCCCAAACGGTCTTCCTGCTCATTTTACTGTGTTGGATGCTTTGGCCGACGCGCGAGGCACTTTTTTGAGAGCCTGTGCCCATGAAAACCTCGGCCAGCAAATCCAAAATCCTGGTGTTGATCCCGGTTCTATCCTTCGCCCTTGCGCACGCAGCGTGGGCAGGGGAGGTCACCGTCGCCGTCGCTGCCAATTTCACCGCTCCCATGCAGGCGCTTGCGGCCGGATTCGAGCGGGAAACCGGCTACAAGGC
>JAITWP010000141.1 GCA_031285365.1 Azoarcus sp. | reverse complement strand
CCGACAAGGCCGCCGCGCTGGCTGCCGATGCCGGACTTTGAACGCGCCCTGCCCTGTTCAACATTCAACAGAGAATACCTCCATGACCACACAACACGATTACGTCATTGCCGACCCCGCCCTTGCCGGCTGGGGGCGCAAGGAAATTGCCATTGCCGAAACCGAAATGCCGGGCCTGATGACCATCCGCGAAGAATTTGCCGGAAGTCAGCCGCTCAAGGGCGCGCGCATTACCGGCTCATTGCACATGACCATCCAGACCGCCGTCCTGATCGAAACACTCCTCGCCCTGGGCGCACAGGTACGCTGGGCATCCTGCAACATCTTCTCCACCCAGGATCACGCCGCCGCCGCCATTGCCGAACGCGGCATTCCCGTCTTCGCCGTCAAGGGTGAAAGTCTGGAAGAGTACTGGGAATACACCCACCGCATTTTCGAGTGGCCCGATGGCGGCGCCTCCAACATGATCCTGGACGACGGCGGAGATGCCACCCTGCTGCTGCACCTGGGGGTGAAGGCAGAAAAAGACATCACCGTGCTCTCGGCGCCCACCTGCGAGGAAGAAACGGTTCTCTTCGCCGCGATTCGCTCGAAACTGAAAACCGACCCGACGTGGTACTCCACGCGCATCGGCCACATCCTGGGCGTCACCGAGGAAACCACCACCGGCGTGCACCGTCTCTACCAGATGCACGCGCGGGGCGAACTTCGCTTTCCCGCCATCAACGTGAACGACTCGGTGACGAAATCCAAGTTCGACAACCTCTACGGCTGCCGCGAATCACTGGTTGACGGCATCAAGCGCGCCACCGACGTAATGATCGCGGGCAAGATCGCGGTCGTGCTCGGCTACGGAGATGTCGGCAAGGGCAGTGCCCAATCACTCAAGGGACTCGGTGCAACGGTCTGGGTCACCGAGATCGACCCCATCTGCGCCCTGCAAGCCGCGATGGAAGGCTATCGCGTGGTCAACATGGACGAAGCCGCGAGCCAGGGCGACATCTTCATCACCGCCACCGGCAACGTACACGTCATCACCCACGCGCACATGCAGGCGATGAAGATGAACAGCATCGTCTGCAACATCGGTCACTTCGACTCCGAGATCGACGTCGCGAGCCTGCGCCAATACCAGTGGGAGAACATCAAGCCGCAGGTCGATCACATCATCTTCCCGGACGGCAAGCGCATCATCCTGCTCGCCGAAGGGCGGCTCGTAAACCTCGGCTGCGCCACCGGGCACCCGAGTTTCGTGATGAGCAATTCCTTTGCCAACCAGACATTGGCGCAGATCGATCTGTTTACCAAGACGAAGGAATACCCGATCAACGTCTACACCCTGCCCAAGAAGCTGGATGAAATGGTCGCCCGCCTGCATCTGAAGAAAATTGGCGCGGTTCTCACCCCCCTCAGACCGGATCAGGCCACGTACATCGGCGTACCGGTCGAAGGGCCGTATAAGGCGGAGCATTATCGGTATTGAGGGATGGGGGTCAGTTCACACCGGATGGGAATGACCTCGGCCATTTCAGGCATCTCTTCACGGTAAACGTTGACGAGTTGGAAGAATGGGATCGTATCCTGTGTGACCTTCGAGTAGCTTTTAAGCTACAATCACTCCCATGATAAAGCTTCTCCGGTATCAGTGTGAAAATGGTCGGGTGCCATTCACAGAATGGCTCGGCAGACTACGTGACAAGATGGCTCAAGCACGCATTCGGGTGCGGCTTCGCCAAGTGGAGGCTGGCAACTTCGGTGATAGTGAGCCGGTTGGAGAAGGCGTTATCGAGCTACGCATCCATGTCGGCGCTGGATACCGTGTGTACTGCGCCCGTCACGGAAAGGCTGTTGTGCTTTTGCTGTGTGGTGGCGACAAGGGCAGCCAGACAGCAGACATCAAGCAGGCCAAGGAGTATTGGTCAGAATGGAAACGGAGGCAATGATGGACAAGTTCAAAAACGCGGTATCGCATCACGAGGCGGAAGTCGCCGAGCTGCGTGCCGACCGGGATTTGGCAAGCGAGTACCTGAAAGCCGCAATGGAATCGCTCGATGATCCGGACAACCGGGCGGCGGGACTCGTGGCGTTACGTACCGTGGCGGAAGCCTATGGCGGTTTGGGCGCAATAGCTTCGGATGCCGGTATCAGCCGTGAATCACTCTACCGCGCACTGTCTCCAAAGGGTAATCCGACACTGAAGACGTTGTTGGCGGTGTTAAAGTCGGTCGGTATGCGCTTGTCCGTGGAACCGGCACATCGTGTGAGCGCGTGAGCGGCGACCACCGCCTACTTCAGTTCCGTCACGCCAATCCAAAAAAAACAGGCCGACAAGTCGGCCTGTTTTTTTACTGCAACCCCTGCCCCATCACAACCCTTCCTGCGGCTGCGGCGCTTCTTCCTCGCCGCCACCACCGACGCCGAAGATCATTTCTTCTGTCGGAGCTTCCACCGGAGCCCAGGCATGGGGCGTGTCGGCCAGATCTTCTCCAGCGCCTTGCGCCTTCCGGGTACGATGGTACGCGAGGCCCGTGCCCGCAGGAATGAGACGACCCACGATGACGTTTTCCTTCAGGCCGCGCAGTTCGTCGCGCTTGCCCATGATCGCGGCTTCGGTCAGCACGCGGGTGGTCTCCTGGAAGGAGGCCGCCGAGATGAAGGAATCGGTCGACAGGGACGCCTTGGTGATGCCGAGCAACAGGTTTTCGTAGCGCGCAGGCAGTTTTTCCTCGGCTTCAAGACGGTCATTCTCGTCCAGCACTTCGGAACGCTCGACCTGCTCTTCGCGGATGAACTTGGAATCGCCCGGATCGGTGATGACGACCCGACGCAACATCTGGCGCACGATCACTTCAATGTGCTTGTCGTTGATCCGCACGCCCTGCAAGCGGTAAACATCCTGCACTTCATCAATGATGTAGCGCGCCAGTTCAGAAATGCCCTGGAGACGCAGGATGTCGTGCGGATCGGCCGGGCCGTCGACGATCATCTCGCCTTTGTTCACGACCTGCCCTTCATGCACCATCAGGTGCTTGTCCTTCGAGATCAGGAATTCGTGCGCGGCGCCGTCCGGCTCGGTGATGACGAGACGTTGCTTGCCCTTGGTGTCCTTGCCGAAGGAGACGGTTCCCGTGTATTCGGCCAACATGCCGGCATCCTTGGGCGCGCGGGCTTCAAACAGCTCCGCCACGCGCGGCAAACCGCCGGTAATGTCGCGCGTCTTGGCCGACTCCTGCGGAATACGGGCGAGAACGTCGCCGATGCTGACAGCCTGACCATCCTGCACGGTGATGAGCGCGCCCGGCTGGAAGGTGATGGCAACGACGTGATCGCTGCCTGCAATCTTCACTTCTCCGCCCTTGTCGTCGAGCAGTTTGACCTGCGGGCGTGCGCCCTTGCTCGTCGAGGAGGAGGAGCGGCGCGGGGAATCAATCACGACCAGCGTCGAGAGACCCGTGATTTCGTCAACCTGCTTGGCGACGGTCACGCCCTCTTCGACGTGCTCGAATTTCACCGTACCCGAGTATTCGGTAATGATGGGCCGGGTGTGCGGGTCCCAGTTCGCCAGCTTGGCGCCAGCCTTGATTTCGGATCCATCGTCGACGAGCAGCGTTGCGCCGTAGGGAATCTTGTGGTGCTCGCGTTCGCGGCCATGCCGATCGACAATGGTCACTTCCGCTGAACGGGCGATGACCACTTTTTCGCCCTTGGCGTTGGAAACGTAGCGCATGTTGCCCGCGAAGCGGATGATGCCCTCGGCCTTGGCTTCGACCCCGGTGACTGCCGCCGCACGCGAAGCCGCGCCACCGACGTGGAACGTTCTCATGGTGAGCTGCGTGCCGGGCTCTCCGATCGACTGAGCGGCGATGACGCCGACCGCTTCGCCGGTATTGACCAGGTGGCCGCGCCCGAGGTCACGCCCGTAGCACTTGACGCACAGGCCATAGCGGGTTTCACACTTGAGCGGGGTGCGTACCTTGACTTCGTCGACTCCAAACTGATCGATGAGATCGACGGCTTCTTCGTCGAGGAGCGATCCGGCTTCGATGATGGTTTCGCGGGTTTCCGGGTTGATGACATCTTCGGCGCAGACGCGGCCAAGAACCCGGTCGCGCAACGGTTCGACGACTTCGCCGCCTTCGGTCAGGGCCTTCATGTTGAAGCCCCTGCGGGTTTTGCAGTCATCTTCGATGACCACCAGATCCTGGGTCACGTCGACCAGACGGCGGGTGAGGTAGCCGGAGTTCGCGGTTTTCAGCGCGGTATCGGCCAGACCCTTACGTGCGCCGTGGGTGGAGATGAAGTACTGGAGAACGTTCAACCCCTCACGGAAGTTGGTGGTAATCGGCGTCTCGATGATGGAGCCGTCCGGTTTGGCCATCAGGCCGCGCATCCCGGCAAGCTGGCGAATCTGGGCAGCGGAACCCCGCGCGCCCGAGTCGGCCATCATGTAGATGGAGTTGAAGGCTTCCTGCTTGACCAGATTGCCATCGCGGTCGATGACGTCTTCCTGGCCGAGTTGCTCCATCATGGCCTTGGCAACCTGGTCGCCGTAGCGACCCCAGATGTCCACGACCTTGTTGTAGCGTTCGCCCTGGGTGACGAGACCGTTGGCGTACTGACGCTCGATTTCGCCCACTTCGTTTTCGGCGGTGCGGATGAGATCCTTCTTTTTCGCCGGAACCAGCATGTCCTTGACCGCAATCGAAATTCCGGCGCGGGTGGCAAGACGGTAGCCGAACTGCATCAGCCTGTCGGCGAAGATCACCGTGGCCTTGAGCCCGCAACGGCGGAACGACGCATTGATGAGCTTGGAGATTTCCTTTTTCTTCAGCGGCTTGTCGATCACGCTGAACGGCAGTCCGGCAGGCAGAATCTCGGAAAGGATGGCGCGACCGGCAGTGGTGTCGGCCCGCACGATGCTTTCGATGCGCTCACCGTCCGGCCCGAGGTCGACTTCCTTGACCCGCACGGTAATTTTGGCGTGCAGGGAAATCTGCCCCGATTCGTAGGCGCGCTTGACTTCGCTCACGTCGGTAAACAACATGCCTTCGCCCGGCGCGTTCACCGCGGCGCGGGTGGCGTAATACAGCCCCAGCACGATGTCCTGGGAAGGAACGATGATCGGCTCGCCGTTGGCAGGAGAGAGCACGTTGTTGGAGGCCAGCATCAGGGTGCGGGCTTCCATCTGCGCTTCGAGCGACAGCGGAACGTGGACGGCCATCTGGTCGCCGTCGAAGTCGGCGTTGAACGCCACGCAGACGAGCGGGTGCAACTGGATGGCCTTGCCTTCGATCAGAACCGGCTCGAACGCCTGGATGCCCAGACGGTGCAGGGTCGGGGCGCGGTTGAGCATCACCGGGTGTTCGCGGATGACTTCTTCCAGGATGTCCCACACGATGGGTTCCTGCATTTCCACCATCTTCTTGGCCTGTTTGATGGTGGTTGCCAGACCCATCAGTTCGAGCTTGTTGAAGATGAAGGGCTTGAAGAGTTCGAGCGCCATCAGCTTGGGCAGGCCGCACTGGAAGAGCTTCAACTGCGGGCCGACGGTAATCACGGAACGGCCGGAGTAGTCGACACGCTTGCCGAGCAGGTTTTGCCGGAAGCGGCCTCCCTTGCCCTTGATCATGTCGGCCAGCGACTTGAGCGGACGCTTGTTGGCTCCGGTCATTGCCTTGCCGCGCCGTCCGTTGTCGAGCAATGAATCGACCGACTCCTGGAGCATGCGCTTTTCGTTGCGCACGATGATGTCGGGCGCTTTCAGTTCCAGCAGGCGGCGCAGACGGTTGTTGCGGTTGATGACCCGGCGGTAGAGGTCGTTCAGGTCGGACGTGGCAAAACGTCCGCCATCGAGCGGAACCAGCGGGCGCAGGTCGGGCGGCAGCACCGGCAGCACTTCGAGAATCATCCATTCGGGCTTGATCCCGGACTGCTGGAAGGCTTCGAGCACTTTCAGTCGCTTGGAAAACTTCTTGATCTTGGCTTCGGAACCGGTGGTGTCGAGTTCGCCGCGCAGTCTCTCGATTTCGAGATTGATGTCGAGTGTGCGCAACAGTTCGCGGATGCCTTCCGCGCCCATCGTCGCGTCGAACTCGTCGCCGTACTCTTCGACCTTGGCGAGGTAGTCGTCTTCGACGAGCAACTGCCCGCGCGTGAGCTTGGTCATGCCCGGCTCGACGACGACAAAGGCTTCAAAGTAGAGCACCCTTTCGATGTCGCGCAGGGTCATGTCCAGCACCATGCCGAGACGGCTCGGCAGGGACTTCAGGAACCAGATGTGGGCCACCGGGCTGGCAAGCTCGATGTGCCCCATGCGCTCGCGGCGCACCTTGGACTGAGTGACTTCGACGCCGCACTTTTCGCAGATCACGCCACGATGCTTGAGGCGCTTGTACTTGCCGCACAAGCATTCGTAGTCCTTGACGGGACCAAAAATCTTGGCGCAAAACAGGCCGTCGCGTTCGGGCTTGAAGGTGCGGTAGTTGATGGTCTCGGGCTTTTTCACTTCGCCGTATGACCACGAGCGGATTTTGTCGGGCGAAGCCAGACCAATGGTAATGGCTTCAAATTCCTCCTCATTCGGGAGGGTTTGCTTGAACAGATCAGCAAGCAGGCTTTTCATTTATTACTCCATCCAGGACATGCGTCACGCGATGTTGCGGGTTCATCTGCGGTCCAGATCAATGTCGATCGCAAGCGAGCGAATTTCCTTCACCAGCACGTTGAAGGACTCGGGCATGCCAGAATCGATCTTGTGTTCGCCTTTGACGATGTTTTCGTACACCTTGGTACGGCCATTGACGTCGTCCGACTTGACCGTGAGCATTTCCTGCAAAGTGTAGGAAGCGCCGTAGGCTTCGAGCGCCCAGACTTCCATCTCGCCGAAACGCTGACCACCGAACTGCGCCTTGCCGCCCAGGGGTTGCTGGGTGACGAGCGAATACGGGCCGGTCGAGCGCGCGTGCATCTTGTCGTCGACGAGGTGGTGGAGCTTCAGAACGTGCTTGTAGCCCACCGTGACCTTGCGCTCGAACGGTTCGCCCGTGCAGCCATCGAACAGTTGAACCTGGTACTGCACATCCCCATCC
>JAITWP010000088.1 GCA_031285365.1 Azoarcus sp. | reverse complement strand
GTCGCTCAGCGTGAGGGCATTTCGCCCAGTCGTTGTCAGATTGTGGATGCGGCGTATTTCCAGGGACGCCTGACTGCACAACAGGCGGCGGATCAGGATCGCCTGTTTTCCGACCGCGTCTTTGAAGACGCTCTGACGCGCGCCGACATCGCGTTGTTCCAGCAGCATCTGGCGTTTCGCCCTGACGGTTCATTTGAAGAAAAACGTATCGATGTCTGGTTGGCGCTCGAAGCTTACGAGATGACCAGCCTCAAGCATTACGATGTCTGCGTGCTCATCACGGGAGATGGCGATTTCGTGCCGCTTGTTCGCAAGCTCAATACCCTGGGTGCCCGGGTGATGCTACTGGGTTGGGAGTTTGAATACGAACGTGAAGATGGGCGCATGATGCGCACGCAAGTCTCGACCGGCCTGATCGACCGTGTCAATTACCCGGTACTGATGAAACCGTTGATTGATGATCGCGCCCGACGGCACGACCCGCTGGTCGACAACCTGTTTCTGCCGCAAACAAACCAGAGCGAGTGGGAATGGCGTTCTTCGCACCGTGGTGAGAACGGTCATCGTGCGCTGCCGACGGATTTCGTCGAAGGTATCGAATGCCAGGGGACGATTGTCAACCTCATCGCAGGCAAGGGTTATGGCTTCATCAAACCCACTTCTGGGAGTGACAATTACTTCTTTCATGCCAGTGACCTGATCGATGTCAGCATCGATGGTCTGCGTTACGACGATAAAGTCTTATTTGTAACTGCGCGCGGTGAAAAGGGCATTGTTGCCAAGAACGTCCGTTTGAGTGCTCATCTCGATGAGAACGAAGACGACTACGACGGCGACGATTGCGACGACGATTGCGACGACATGGAAGAACACGACGCAATGTCTGCGCGTGCCTGAACCATCGTCGCCCGATGCGGACGTGAAAAAGGCCGGAAACCTTGCTGGGGTTTCTGGCCTTTTTTGAAATGCTTCGGATTTTGATTGCGTCCCCTCGACAGGAATCGAACCTGTATCTGGCGCTTAGGAGGCGCCCGTTCTATCCATTGAACTACGAGGAGAGGGGTTGGCGATCTTCCGGTATCTGCATGAAATCAGCTAAAACCTGCACTACCGTTGTGGCGTGTGCGAGGGGGCGAAGCCTATCACCAAAACGTTTTGAACGAAAGCTGGGACGTGGGCCGACAGTGAACACGGGCCGAGCTTCAAGCTTCGTCGTCATCTACTCCGAAGTACTCCGGCGAGCAGCAGGCAACAGGGTGGGCCAGACTTCTTCGGGGGCTCCCAGGTGGCGCAGTAGGGCTTCGGGTGGGATGCGTAACAAGGCGTGGATTTTGGAAATATCATCAGGCAGGGCTTGATTGTCCCAACCATGCACCAAGTGTCGTGCCAGGTCGACGGCAAGCGTGATGGTGCGCACCCTGGGATTGTTGGTCTGGGATGCATCAAGCAGGTGTACAAGAAGTTTGGGTAGGCGCCAGGCTCGAATCAATCCCAATTGAACTTCCCGCTCCGTGACCCCGAAAACCTCCCGCTGTACCGCGGAACTGCGCAACTCCCGGTTGGCGCGCTGTATGTCGTAGACGCGCTGGATGAGGTCGGGGGCGTGGATCCAGGCCATCATTTCGGCGGCCCCAAACAGCAGGGCAGCAATGGTGATTTCGTTAACGTCGAGATCGCGGCGAAGAACCGCCCAGTTGCGGGCATAGCGGGCGGCCTTGCAGGCCCGGCTGACAGCCCTGAGTAAACCGAGCAGTGCCTGGGGCCGGGAAGCCAGTGCTTCTTCGGCAGTGGGGAGGTCACCGAATGCCCTGAAAAATGGCATGATGCCCATCATGATGATGGCGCTGCTGACGGTAACGATGTCGTGGTTTTGCGTATTCTCACGGTGGGTTTCAATATGGGAAAGCAGACGCATCGTCATCAGCGGGTCGGCCTGTACTGCGGAGGCAATTTCCTGACGGGTAACTTCGTCGATGTTTTGGGCAAGGCGCGAGAATTCGTTCACCGTCCGGCGTAGCACCGGCGCGGGCTGCCGCGAAAAGAAATTGACATAGGATTCGATCGACGGCAGGGCGTGCGTGAGGGCGGCCATGACTGAATCCCGATAAGAGAGTGTGGTGTTGTATGACTCTTTGGATTATCGATAGAACCTGGGCGGAATAAAGCTTACAAGTCACACAATCTGCATCAGGCTTTTCCTAAAAGGGGTGATTGATCGGGCAAGACGTGAGAAAATGCACAAAGGGTAAGCCGGAACAAGGCAAGGCACTCAAAAAAACCGGAGCTTGTGTAAAGCACAATTGAGGTCAATAATTTGTCACTACAGGCAAGGGGAGACAGGTGGGAGAGATCAATTCATTCAAGGCTCTGTTGATCGAGCAGGACGCGGAGCGCAGGGTATGCGCTTCGCTGACTTCACTTTCATCGGCGCAGCTCGACGCCGGTGAGGTGCTGATCCGGGTGCACTTTTCGAGTATCAACTACAAGGATGCGCTGGCTGCGACCGGAGTGGGGAAGGTTATTCGCCGCTTTCCCTGCGTGGGCGGGATCGATCTGTCCGGCGAGGTGGTCGAGAGCGCTGATCCCCGTTTCAAGGTGGGCGATGCGGTGATTGCCACCAGCTATGATATTGGTGTTTCTCATCATGGCGGTTATGCCGAATACGCGAGAATTCCGGCAGACTGGGTGATTCAACTGCCGTCGGGGCTCGATCTGTTGGAAGCGATGGCGCTGGGTACGGCAGGACTGACCGCTGCACTCGGGATTGTGAGGATGGAAGACAACGGCCTTGCGCCGGGTAACGGCCCGGTTCTCGTCACCGGGGCGAGCGGCGGGGTAGGGGGGCTGGCAATCGATATGCTGGCCCGGCTTGGCTACGAGGTGGCGGCGCTGACCGGCAAGGCTGGGGAGACGGATTTTCTCAAGCGCATTGGCGCAACAGACATTCTCCTGCGCGGAGAAATCGACTTCGACAAGATTCGCCCGATGGAGGCTTCCCGCTGGGCCGGGGCGGTTGATAATGTGGGGGGCGCGATCCTTCATTGGGTGCTGGCGACGATGCGCCAGGACGGTGTTGTGGCCAGCATTGGCAATGCTGCCGATTTCAAACTCGCGACAACAGTATTTCCGTTCATTTTGCGTGGCGTAAGTCTTTTGGGGATCGACTCGGGTTATGCGAACATGTCCATGCGTCAGAGAGTATGGTCGCGGCTGGCGGCCGATCTCAAGCCACGCTACCTGAAAGATTTCATCCGAGTGATCGGGTTCGACGAGTTGCCGGACGCTTTTGCCGCCTTTATCGAAGGGCGGGCAAGAGGACGAACCGTTGTCCGTATACTGGGTTGAACATTTGAAACAACACTGGACGTTGAGTAAACAGCAGAGTAGACGGACGCGATATGGCCGAGGAAGAAACCGAAGTCCTGCCGAAAATACTGATCGTCGATGACTCGCGCATGGTTCGCGCCAGTCTCATCAAGCAGACCCGCCATCGTTTTCAGATACGGGAGGAGTCCAACGGTGAGGCGGGGTGGGAAGCCCTGTTGGTCGATCCCGCGATCCGGATCGTGCTGACCGATCTCGGCATGCCCGTGCTCGATGGTTTCGGTCTGCTCGAACGTATCCGAAGTTCGAAGATGCAGCGCATCCAGGAGTTGCCGGTCGTCATCATCTCCGGCGACGAGGATGACGAAGCCCGGCAGCACGCGCTGGATCTCGGTGCGAATGATTTCGTTTCCAAGGGCGCGGGATGCGCCGAAATGACGGCGCGGCTCGAATCCCTGTTGAATTTGACCGATACTCGCCGCAGTCTCGCGCTGTCCGGGGAGAATCCGATCATTGATCCGGCTTCCGGACTGGCAACGCCTGCGTATCTCAACCACAACGGTGAACAACATCTGGCACAAGCGCGGCGGCGCCAGACGGCGATTTCGGTGATGATGGTCGAAATCGATCACTACGAACAACTGATCGAATGGCACGGTAGTCATGTGGCCAACCTGATCACCGGCAAACTTGCCAAGATTCTCGCCAGCAAGGTGCGGCGTGAAGACACCATCAGCCAGATATCAGGGGCGCGTTTCGCGGTCTTGTCGCCCAATACCGCGATAACGGGCTGCTGTGCCTTTGCCCTGCGTCTGCAAAAGGCGATGGAAAAGCTGGTGTTGACTTACCGTGAGGAGCGTATTCGTATCACCGTCACCGTCGGCATATCCGGTTCGGAGACGGACGGCGCACAGAGCGTGGAAAGCCTCATCGCAACCGCTGCGGAACGCGTTCGGCGCGGCATCGCGGCGGGAGGCAACCGCATCGTCGATAGTGAAGGCGAAGTCGACAAGGTTGCCGCTGAGAGTTTCGTCAGCCAGATGGTCAGTATCGACCATGCCTTGCTTCAGTTGCGGATCGGTGCGCAGGAAGACGTGATGGAACGCCTGCCGGAAGTCATTGCGGCCATGATGCCGCTCTTCAATCTGCTGGAAGATCGGCTGCATTTCGGCATCCCACTGGGAGAGCTGGAAAATTACGGCCGGAGATAGAGGCGCGAAAACAGCGAGCGACTCAGCGTGCCGTGTGCACGACCAGATTATCCCGGTGAATCACTTCGTGCGTGTCGATGTAGCCCAGAATGGATTCGATGTCGGTGCTGGGCTTGCGCAGAATGCGACGGCATTCGCTCGCGCCGTAGTTGACGAGGCCGCGCGCGATTTCTTCCCCGGCTTCATTGACGCAGGCAACGGCTTCGCCGCGCCTGAAATCGCCTTTTACTTCGAGCACGCCCACGGGAAGCAGGCTGCGGCCTCCGTGTAGAGCCTTGACGGCGCCCGCGTCGATGACGAGCGTACCGGCCAGTTGCTGGTGGTTGGCCAGCCATTGCTTGCGCGCGGCCAGTCTTGAACTGCTGGCGTGGAGCAGGGTTCCGACAGGTTCGCCTCGGATGAGCCGCAGAAGAACATCCTGTTCGCGTCCGCTGGCGATGCAGGTGTGTGCGCCGCCGCGCGCCGCGCGCCGCGCGGCAAGCACCTTGGTGAGCATGCCGCCTTTGCTGAGGCTGCTTGCTGCTCCGCCCGCCATTGCCTCGAAGCGCGGGTCTTCGGCGGAACCTTCTTCGATCAGGGAAGCCTCGGAGTTGCGGCGGGGATCGGCGGTATAAAGCCCTTTCTGATCTGTGAGGATGATGAGAGCGTCGGCTTCGATGAGATTGGCGGCCAGCGCGGCGAGGGTGTCGTTGTCGCCAAACCTGATTTCGTCGGTGACGACGGTGTCGTTCTCGTTGATGATCGGGATTGCACCCAGTTCGAGCAGGGTGATGAGCGTGGAGCGCGCGTTGAGGTAGCGCTGCCGGTCGGCAAGATCGTCGTGGGTAAGCAAGATTTGGGCGGTTGCGAGACCCTGGCGCGAAAAGGTTTTTTCGTAGGCTTCGACCAGGCCCATTTGTCCGACTGCGGCGGCGGCCTGGAGGCAGTGCATTTCATGTGGACGTTTTTTCCAGCCCAGGCGCTGCATGCCCTCGGCAATGGCGCCTGAGGAAACCAGGACGATCTCGCGTCCTCCCTGGCGCAGAATGGCAATCTGGCGTGCCCAGTCGTCGAGCGCGGCATGGTCGAGTCCCTCGCCGTTATTGGTGACGAGCGCGGAACCGATCTTGATGACCAGTCGGCGGGCTTCAGGGATGCGCGTTCGTATGCTCATTCGGCGGTCCTTTGCGATTCATTGATGTCTTTGATTTCGTCGCTGGTTTGTGCGTTTTGGGCGTCGAGAAAATCCTGTATGGCAAAAACCAGTTTCTCGCAACCTTCGCCGTTGATGGCGGAAACTTCGAAGTGGCGCTCGACCGGGCCGAAGGCATCAAGGAATGCCTGGACACGGGTGGCGCGCTCTTCAAGGGGAATGAGATCGAGCTTGTTGAGCACGAGCCAGCGAGGCTTGGCGTACAAGGCCTCGTCGTACTTGCGCAGTTCTTCGACGATGGTGCGGGCGTCGTGCACCGGGTCGACTTCCGTGTCGAAGGGCGCAAGATCGACCAGATGCAGCAGCAGGTGGGTGCGTTGCAGGTGGCGCAGGAACCGATGCCCAAGTCCCGCGCCTTCGGCTGCACCTTCGATCAGGCCGGGAATGTCGGCGATCACGAAACTGCGGCGCTCGGTGGTGCGCACGACGCCGAGGTTGGGCGCAAGTGTGGTGAATGGATAATCGGCCACCTTGGGACGGGCGGCAGAAACTGAACGGATGAAGGTGGATTTTCCGGCGTTGGGCAGTCCGGCTAGGCCGACATCGGCCAGCACCTTGAGTTCGAGATGAAGATTGCGCCGCTCGCCTTCCTGGCCCAGGGTGCGCTGGCGCGGGGCGCGGTTGATGCTCGACTTGAAATGGATGTTGCCCAGCCCGCCGCGTCCGCCGCTGACGAGCAGCACCTGTTTGCCGTCTTCGTTGAGATCGGCGAGTTGTTCGCCGGTGTCGTTGTCACTGATGACGGTTCCAACCGGGAACCGCAGGAGGATGTCTTCGCCGCCTCGTCCATAGCAGTCCCGGCTGCGGCCGCTTTCGCCGGACTGGGCGCGAAAGATGCGGGTATAGCGGTAGTCGATCAGCGTGTTGATGTTGCGGTCGGCAATGGCGATCACGCTGCCGCCATGTCCGCCGTCGCCGCCGCTTGGGCCGCCGCGCGGGACGTATTGTTCGCGCCGGAACGTGGCCGCGCCGTCGCCGCCCTTGCCGGCGATGACTTCTATACGGGCTTCGTCAAAGAATTTCATGGCGGGGTTCCGGGCGGTACGTGGATGATCGGTAAAAAGAAAAAAGCCCCATCTCGACAGACAGGGCCTGGGAGGCAGGTATCCCAACCACAGATACCGTGCGCTTGACCTCGTCAAGCCGCGGCGCTGGTTTCCTCGGGAAGGATTGTGACGGTGCGGCGGTTTTTCGGGCCTTTGACC
>JAITWP010000063.1 GCA_031285365.1 Azoarcus sp. | reverse complement strand
CGCCTGCGAGGTGCAGATGTTGGAGTTGGCCTTTTCGCGCCGGATGTGCTGTTCGCGCGTTTGAAGGGTCATGCGGTAGGCACGCCTGCCGCGCGAGTCTTTCGAGGCCCCGATGATGCGCCCCGGCATTGCCCGGATGTGGGCGGCGCGGGCGGCGAAGTAGGCCGCGTGCGGTCCGCCGAAACCCATCGGAAGACCGAAGCGTTGCACTGAACCCAGGGCAATGTCGGCCCCGAGCGCGCCGGGGCTCTTGAGCAGCACGAGCGCCATCGGGTCGGCAGCCACGGCAACGATTGCGCCGCTCGCCCTGAGCTCGGTGATGGTCAGACTTAAGTCCTTTACCTCTCCATCCACGCCAGGGTATTGCAGCAGCGCGCCGAAAACTTCGCGTCGGGCGGCATCTTCCGTTTTGGCGGTGATGATCTCGAAGCCGAAGCCCTGTGCGCGGGTGCGCAGCACGTCGAGCGTTTGCGGCAGGCAATCGGCGTCGACAAAGAATGCGTTCGAGGTGGACTTCGATATCCGGCGCGCCATCGTCATCGCTTCGGCGGCAGCGGTTGCTTCGTCGAGGAGCGAGGCATTGGCAATGTCCAGCCCGGTGAGGTCGACGATCATCTGCTGGAAGGTGAGCAGGGCTTCGAGCCGTCCCTGGGCGATTTCGGTCTGATAGGGTGTATAGGAGGTATACCAGCCGGGATTTTCCAGCACATTGCGCAGGATCACTGCCGGTGTGTGTGTGCCATGGTAACCGAGGCCGAGCATCGATTTTCTCGGAGCGTTCTTCGCGGCGATGGTGCGCAGGCGCGCAAGAGCCTGATGCTCGTCAAGGGCAGGGTCGAGTTCCGGCGGCTTGGGCAGACGAATGGTTTGCGGCAGGGTTTGCCCGATGAGTTCGTCGATATTGGCAACGCCAATCGCGGCACAGATGCGGGAGATTTCGTCCGGGGAGGGGCCAAGGTGGCGGGAGGCGAAATCGCCGTGACGGATGAGTTCGGCCAGGGAGGTCATGGGCTTATTCTTCGGCAAGCGCGGATTGGTAGGCGGCGGCATCCAGCAGGGCTGTCATGTCGGCATTGGCGGCGGGGCGCAGTTTGAAGAGCCAGACAGCATAGGCATCGGCGTTGATGCTCTCGGGTGCGTCGACCGCAGCCTGATTGACGGCGATCACTTCACCCGCGAACGGGGCATAAACGTCGGAAGCGGCCTTGACCGATTCGACGACCGCACAGTTTTCCTTGTGCGCCAGTTTGCGGCCTACCTCGGGCAGTTCGAGAAAAACGATGTCGCCCAGGGCTTCCTGGGCGTGATCGGTGACGCCTATCGTTACGGAACCGTCGTCTTCGAGACGCGTCCACTCGTGGGAATCGGTGTACTTCAGCTCTGAAGGGACTTTGCTCATGGGAATCTCCAGCAGGGGTAAGGAATAACGGTGTATCGGGAACAACCCGTTCAGATGAGTGCCTTGCCGTGACGCACAAAAGGCAGTTTGACCGTGTGTGCAAGCAGACGCTTGCCCCGGATTTCGACTTCGACCTTTTCGCCCGGTTGAGTGTGCAGGGGCAGGCGGGCAAAGCCGATGGATTTTTCCAGCGTGGGAGAGAAGCTGCCGCTGGTGGTTTCTCCCACGCCGGTGGCGGTAAACACCGGCATGTGGGCGCGCAGCACACCGCGTTCTTCGAGCACGATGCCGAGCAGTTTTCGGGTGGCGGGATGGGCTTCGAGGGCGGCGCGTCCGCTGAAGATGCGCTCCGGGTCGCTGAAGTCGACCGTCCAGCCGAGTCCCGAGTCGAGGGGGGAGACGGTCTCGTCCATATCCTGCCCGTAGAGATTCATTCCGGCTTCGAGGCGCAGGGTGTCGCGCGCGCCCAGGCCGCAGGGTCGTACCCCGGCGTCCAGGAGCGCCTGCCAGAGCGCCATGGCTCGCGCGGCGGGCAGGGCGAGTTCAAAGCCGTCTTCGCCGGTGTAGCCGGTACGTCCGATGAAAATGTCGCCGATCTGCGCGCCGGAGAATGGAGATAGTGCTTCAGCGTCGGCTTTCAGGTCGGGGAGCGCCAGCCAGGTTTTTTCACGCGCGTTCGGCCCCTGTACGGCGATCATGGCAAGGTCGCGCCGCTCGGTGAGGCTGACGTTGAAACCATGACTGGCGATATGCTTGCGCATCCAGGCCACGTCTTTTGCGGCGGTGCCCGCGTTGACCACGATCCGGTAGTGTCCGTCGTTGAACCGGTAGAGGATGAGATCATCGATTACGCCGCCGTCTTCGCGCAACATGCAGGAGTAAAGCGCCTTGCCGGGGACGTTTGCGCGGGCGAGCCGGGCAACGTCGTTGGCGAGCAGGGCGCGCAACCAGGCGGTGGAGTCGAACCCTTCGAGATCGAGCGCCAGCATGTGCGAGACGTCGAACATCCCGGCGTCGCGCCGCACGGCGTGGTGTTCGTCGATCTGCGAGCCGTAGTTGACCGGCATGTGCCAGCCGGAAAAGTCGACCATGCGCGCGTCGGAGCCGAGGTGGGCGTCGTAGAACGGGGTTCGGAGGAGGGGACTGGAAAGGGAAGGGGCTGTATCACTCATGGCGGTAGCGGGCGAGATGACGGTTGGTGGCACGATAGCATCGCTTGAAAGAAAGCCGCAAGCGTGAGCGGGCTGGATGCGTTAAACTCGCGCTCCTTAGGTAGAAGCTACGCTTCCCGGTGACGGGGCCATTCATTGGAGCACGGTAAACGAGATGTTTGAGGCTATTCGCAATAACAAACGGATCGCCCAGATCATTCTGGGGATTCTCATCATTCCTTTTGCCCTTTTCGGCATCGATTCCTATTTTGGGGACAGGCTGGGAGGCGGAGAAATTGCGTCGGTGGGAGGCTCTTCCATTTCCCGTCACGAGTTCGAGCGTGCTCTGGAAGAGCAGCGGAACCGTTTGCGGGAGCAACTTGGCGAGAGCGCGACTACGGCCATGCTCAACTCCGAGGAACTGCGCCAGGCGGTGCTTAATCAGCTCATTGTCAAGCGGGCACTGGCGCGTTATTCCGGGGATATGCGACTGGCGGTTTCCAGCGGGCAATTGCAGCAAACCATTTCCGGGATCGGGGCTTTCCAGGAGAACGACCGGTTTTCGCAGCAACGTTACCAGATGGTACTGGAACGCCAGGGCATGACTCCGGCGTTTTTCGAGGCGCAGCTCTCGCAGGATTTGCTCGTTCAGCAACTTGAGAATTCGATCGGAGTCTCGTCGCTGGTTGCGCGTGATTCGGCCCGCCGTCTCCTCATTGCCGGACTCGAAGAGCGGGTGGTGCGCGAGATGCGTTTCCCGGTGGCGCCTCACCTGGCAGGCATCGAG
>JAITWP010000318.1 GCA_031285365.1 Azoarcus sp. | reverse complement strand
CGTGGTATCACACTTGGGGCTTTAAGTAAGCCCGATACCAATATTTGGGACATCGGGCGACATCGACGGCGACGGCAAGCCCGACCGTGTGCAGTTGCTGTTGATGAATGACGACGGGGTGGTCGATCTGGCGATTTACCTGTCGTCCGACGACCCCGCCATGAAAAGGCCCAGCCTTTACCGACCGTCCTTCGGCTGGGGCGACCAGTACCGGCGGCCTGACGCCAGCATCACCCCCAAAGGCGCGCTGGTGCTGCAATTTGGCAACGACATGGGGCGCGACCGCTGGAGCAAAAAATACACCATCCTCTCCCGTCAGGGCCAGTTGCTCGTGGCCGGATACACCTACAACGAACGGGATGCCCTTCAGCGCGGCAAGGGCTACCGCTGCGACATCAATCTGCTGACCGGTAGCGGCGTGCGCGAGGGCAAGAGCGTGCAGTTTCCCGCTGGCGGGGTAGCGTTGAACATCTGGACTGAAGGCCGGGGGGAGGCGTTGTGCAATGGCGCGCCAGACGGGAATTGAACGCCCGTGCACCCATCCATCTCTCTACCACTGCCCATATATGCGCATCCCCTCCCTCTTCCGCTCATCCCCGCTTGCACGGGGATGAGTGAAGGACGCCCCGGTTTTAAATTCAGGAGATTTTTCATGCCGAACCGCCGAAATCTTGTTTGCTTCATGGTTGCGCTTGCGCTGGCCGACCCGCCCGCCGCCTTCGCCACGCCGCCCGCTCCGGCCTCCAGTCATGAGGCCATTGCCATGGTCGAGGCGATCTACGCCCGCGCGGTCAAGGGCAAGGACGGTGGCGACTTCGTCACCGCCAACAAGGCAGCGCGGGCGAAATACCTGTCCAGATCGCTGGCCGCGCTGTGGGACAAATCGGACTCGCTGGTTGAAGAAGGCGACATTGGCGCAATTGAATTCGACCCCGTTACCAATTCGCAGGATCCTGACATCAAATCGTTCAAGGTCACGCCGGAAAAGATCGAAGCCGACAAGGCCGATATTGCCGTCGCGCTCATCTCCCGTCACACGCCTGGCAGCCGGGTCGTGCGCTACGCGCTGGTGCATGAGGCGGGTGGCTGGAAGATCGACGACATCAAGGGTTTCATCGGCAAGGATCCCTGGTCGGTGCGCGGGTTGCTGACGGACTTCATCAAGCTGATGGAAAAGGAAAACCAGAAGAAGCATTAACCGGTAACTTCATCATGCCCAGCCGCCGGACTTTTACCTGCTTCATGGCCGCGCTTTTGCTGGCCCGCCCGTTTGCCGCCTTCGCCGCGCCCCCGGCGTCAGCCCCGCACGATCCGGTCGCCATGATCGACGCGATCTACGTTCGCGCAGCCAAAGGAAATGGCCAGCAGGGCAGCGGCTTTCTGTTTGACCAGATGCCGCGCTACTTTTCAAAATCGCTGCTCGCCCTGTGGGCCAGGGCCGACGCCAAAACCGCGAAAGACGAACCCGGTGCGATTAACGGTGATCTGGCCACCGGGTCGCAGGAACCCGACATCAAATCGTTCACCGTCAAACCGGAAATGCGGGAAGCGGACAAGGCCCGTGTCACCGTTACCTTCACCCACCATGACAGGAGCACGCCCGGCAGCACGGTCGTGCGCTATGCGCTGGTGCGCCAGGCAGGCCGCTGGAAGATTGACGACATCAGCTACGCTGGCGACAACCAGTCCCAGCCCCTCCGCGGTGTGCTGGAGGAATACATCAGGATGATGGAAAAACCATGACGCAGCCGCGATTCATGAGCACCCGATAACCGGCCATGCAAATAGACCCGCACCAGCACCCTCCCGCCAGCAACTACAGGCTCCTGACCAATCTGGTCGTGCCCCGGCCCATCGCGTGGGTATCCACGGCGGGTGAGAACGGTGTGGTCAACCTCGCGCCCTTCAGCTTCTTCAACGCGGTCAGCGGCCATCCGCCTTATCTCGTCATCAGCGTGGGAACGAACGATGACGGCGGGCAGAAAGACACCGCGCGCAACATCCTGGCCAGCGGCGAGTTCGTGGTCAACATGGTGACTGAAGACTTGTTCGATGCGATGAACATTTCGGCGGCGGACTTTCCCCGCGGAGAAAGCGAACTGCTCGCCGCCGGCCTGCATACGGCCCCATCGGTGAAAGTAAAAACGCCGCGCGTGGCCGAATGTCAGGCCAGCATGGAATGCCGGCTGCACAGCACCGTGGCGCTGGGGGAGAACACGCTGTTCATCGGCGAGGTGCTGATGTTCCATGTCGCCGACCGCCTGATGGGGCCGCGCCTGCACGTTGAAGGCTACGCGCCGCTGGGACGGCTGGGTTCGCCTTCGGTTTATTGCCGCACGCAGGACCAGTTTGACGTGGCGCGGATTTCTTATGCGGAATATTGCAGGAAGGGGTGACGACGCTCAATGCGTCGCCTCAAAACAGGACGTGTTACCGGGGATGCGCCCCACAACCCTGGCCCTGTGAATCACCCGAAATTCATACGCGCCTGCCGCAACGGATGGGTTCAGAGGTTCCTTAAACATCCACCTCCACCGCATCCCCATGCAGCTCCATCAGCTCGCGGCGCGCGGCGGCTTCGCCTTTGCCCATGAGTTTGGTGATTTCGCCCGAGGTCTGGGTAAAGTCCAGCGGCCC
>JAITWP010000315.1 GCA_031285365.1 Azoarcus sp. | reverse complement strand
GGCCCGGCACGTTGTACAGGATGAGCGGCAATTCCACCGCCTCGGCAATGGAGCGAAAGTGCCGGTAGAGTCCTTCCTGGGTTGGCCGGTTGTAATAGGGAACCACCGACAGATGCGCCGCCGCGCCTGCCTTGCGCGCAAAGTTCGCCAGTTCGATCCCTTCCGCCGTACTGTTGCACCCGGTTCCCGCAATCACCGGGATGCGCCCGGCAGCGTGTTCCACCGAGATCCGGATCAGTTCACTGTGTTCATGGACATTGACGGTAGGGGACTCGCCAGTCGTGCCGACGATGACGATACCGTCCGTTCCCTCAGAGACATGCCAGTCGATCAGCGCGCGCAGCCGGGGAAAATCCAGGCTACCGTCAACATGCATCGGCGTGACGAGAGGAACAATTGAACCGGTAATCATGACGCGGCTCCAGATGTGAAGATTGTGGATTTTATCCGAACTGTGCACAAAATCCGCACCGGACAACGCGTGAACGTCAATTTCATTGACGAAAGACAGGATTTTTTGATGCGACCAGGGGAGTCTCCGTCCCCATGAGCGCCTGCCTCGTCCACCCCACCATCATTGCCGGACGTTAAGGTTTACCCGAACAAAATCACGCTATTCGACGTCGAGAAATTTGACAGAAAGGAAATTGGAAACTTTTTTCGCCAATAAAAACAATGGATTAATTTCGGGCATATTTCATGCTTGGCAAAAATGACTGTGTATTCGTTTCCTGCGCCTCGCAAATCGAGGCTACCCTGAACCCCTGCACCTCTCACCAGGAGCAGGGGTTTTTTTTGGATCAGGATCGGATCAATTCCCCGCCATTGATCGCAGGGCTTCCAGTATCCGCTGACCGGCCCGACCATTCGGATCAACGCCAAGGATTTGCTGTTCCTGGGCAATGGCCCGGCGTGTCCTTGTGCCGATCATGCCGTCGGCTGCACCGATATCGTGCCCGCGCGCAATCAGGAGGCGCTGGAGTTCGCGCCTTTCTTCCCTGGAGAGACCGGGGTCGTCGGTTGGCCAAGGAGTACGAAAAACCCCGCCACCCCGCAGGCGGTCGGAAAGATGAGCAATGGCGAGCGCGTAGCTTTCGGCAGCGTTATAGCCGTAGATGACATCGAAGTTTTTACCGACGAGAAAAGCCGGGCCTTTTGCGCCAGCGGGAAGCAACAAGGCGCGATCCGGCCCGCCTGCGGGCAGCGCCTCACCGTTTGCGAGCCTCACGCCACCGCCTATCCATGTGGACATGGGACGCTTGTTGCGGCGACCCGCGACGGAGGTGTCGAACCCGGCAGGCAGTCTGACCTCGAAACCCCAGGTCTCCGCGCTCCGCCAACCGCCACGGTTCAGGAAATTGGCGGTGGAAGCAAGCGAATCAGGAACGCTGTCGACCAGGTCGCGCCGCCCATCGCCGTCAAAATCGACCGCGAGCCGCAGGAAAGTGGACGGCATGAATTGCGTCTGCCCGAACGCGCCCGCCCAGGAACCGGTCAGGCGTTCGGGTGCGATGTGTCCATCGTCGATGATTTTCAGGGTACTGAGGAATTCACCGCGAAAATAATCCTGCCGCCGCCCCATGCAGGCCAGCGTGCCCAATGAGACAAGGAGCGGCCGCTGCCCGAGGCTGCGTCCAAAGTTGCTTTCCACGCCCCAGACCGCCACCACGGTTGCCGGGTCAACTCCGAAACGCTCCTCGACCCGGCGCAGGACATCGCGCCACTGTTCGAGCATGGCGCGACCGTCTGCCACTCTTTCTTCGTCGACGAGTCCGGCGAGGTAATCCCAGATCGGAGTTTTGAACTCGGGCTGGGAATCGAGCAATTCGAGCACCGACAGATCCGGCTCGATCTTCGCCGCGTGGGTGTCGAAGGTGGTTTTCGAGATGCCCTGCTTGGTGGCCTGGGCGCGCAGGCGATCGAGACAGGCGGCAAAATCACGGTTCGCAGCCAGCGCGGAAGGCGCGACAAGCGCCAACCCCAACAGGAAGGGAAGGATGCGAACGGGAGAGGTTTTTTGGGAGGTGATCTTTTTCATTTGCATATTGTAGCCGCTGTTCGCTGTTATATAACCCTGTGACCTGCCTCCGAAAACTCGTACAGTTCGCAAGGTAAACAAAGGCTTCAGACCGCTTGCTCAGGGGAAGACCGGAAACGGAGCAATGAAATAGCCGGTACAGCGACAGGCATTCATGCCTGTCGCCCGCCTGCTTGTTGCCTCAGAACTTGTAGCCAACCCCGATGAAGTACACCCACGGGTCGATATCCATGTCGACTTTCATCTTTTGCTCGCCACCTCCCCAGTCCTCTTTCCAGGTCGCTTTGGCGGACATACTCATCTTCCAGGCAGAGGCATTCAAAACCACACGCTCGGTAACCTTGTAGTCCATGCCAACCTGGGCAACAATGCCAACAGAATTTTTTATCTTGAGGCTCTTGGCGTTGTAATCCCTCTTCGCTTCGTTGCTGAGCTTCTCGTTGTGGAAGATGGTGTAATTCAGGCCCAATCCAACATAGGGCTGGAATTTGGATTTAGGGTTGAGGAAAAAGTATTGAGCACTGATCGTGGGCGACATGCGCGAGGTTTCGGCACGGTTGTAATTGACGCCACCATATTTAGCCCTGATTTTGTGAGTAAACGGGGTCGAGGCCGTCACTTCGAGGCCGAAGTGAGGCATGACCATGTAGGTCATGCCCAGGCCAAATTGGGTTTTATTCCCCCCATCGGCGTTCACACCGCTTCCCGGTTGGCTGACGCCGTTCACTTTGATTTTCGAACTGCTTGAATCCGGCTCGGCATGGATCACACCGCCGCGCAGGATGAAGTCTCCGGCTTCGTGCGCAACGGCAGCGCCGGACAGGGATAGGGCGGCTATGGATGCCGCGAGGATTTTTTTGTACATTCGGAACTCCTCCTTTGGTGAAAAACAGCTCAGAAAACACATGGGAGCAATCGTAGCTTGAGCCTGATCGTCTATTCGTTCCGATTGCTTCGTTAGTATATCGTCATTGTAGTCATTTGTCTGTCGAGCGTCATGGTTCACCGGCGTATCCCGGCCTATGCGGGCTATTTTTGCACTGGTTCGCTCAAGAAACAGAGGCTTCCTAAGGGTAGAACATGTTCCCGATTTCCGGCGGCAAAACATGAAGCGATACCCAACATTTCAGTTTGTTCACGGATCTCCTTCACTCAACTGCTCAGTACTTTCGAGTATCGTAAGCCAGGACTGAATGTCTTCTGGACTCAATCTCATAATAGGCTGCCGAAAGTCCCCGTCCCATAATAGGTCTACCCATTTTACCGTGACCGAACCGTCAGG
>JAITWP010000296.1 GCA_031285365.1 Azoarcus sp. | reverse complement strand
TTTCGGCGCCACCGGACACGGCCGTTAACTTGATCTCGTTAGGTATTAATGATTCACATTTTCGTGACTCTTTTGCTTTTTAGCCCCGCAGTCGCTATCGCGGCTCTTGTATGCGTTTTACTGCTTTCGCTCTAGTTGCCCTGCGGCTGCATCCCACGCTGGCGCGTGACGGTGTTATCACCTGACATCCCGGCAGATGTGACAAGCTGTATCCCGTGGTACGTTAGCCCGCGAAGGGTGCATAGAAAGCCCCGTCAAGACTTGTTCCTATAATTGTTTTACATTTTCTATTATGGACATTCTCAAATTTCTGGCATTTGTTGGCGTCATCTTGCTGGGCGGATGGTTCAAGTGGGGGTATTTCTACAAAAAGCCATATACCGAGTGCTCTGCTGGCGAGAGGCAGATTCGGTGGGCGAGCGCGGTGATCTGCGGTGTGTGCGTCGTTGTATGCTTAGTGCTGATCATCATGAAATCCTGACGGGCTAATCAAGTATTCAAACGGCACACGTCCCATGCGTTGCTTGGTTTGTACGTTGACTTCGCTTTGTCCTATCCATGGAGAATCGCTCCTTTTGCCCAAAGAATACGAGCGTTCTTATTGGCCAAGGCCACAGTAGCCACGTTGTTCTTGTACAAAAACCCCGGTGAAAACGGACCAGTCGTTGTGTGCGTGGCCCTGCGTGATGGCCTGTTCCATTTTTTCGATGATGATGGGCGCGTAGGCCAGTGAACGCGAAGTCGCATCGGAAGCGGCGTGCATCAGTTTCAAATCTTTTAACCCTCCGGTCAGTTCAAACCCGACGTCGCTCTCGAATGCCTTGTCGCAAATCTTTCGGGCGTACATTTTGAGTGTCGGGTTGGCAAAGCTGGCGGCGAAGAGGTTTGCATAAAATTCACGGTCTATGCCAGCGGCGTCGCCAAAAGCGTAAATCTGGCCCATCAACTCCATACATGACACTGCAAAGTAATTGATCGACAGTTTGGCGTAGTTGGCAAGACTGGGTTCTTCGCCTAAAACCAGCGTGGTGCTGGAATACGTCTCGCAAACCGGCTTGCACCGTTGCACACAGACCTTGTCACCAGCCAGCAGGGAGGTCAATTCCCCGGCAAATGCCGCGTCCGGGCGCCCGACCACGCAGCCTGAAACAAAGTGACTGCCGTGCTTTCGATGCAGTTCAGTCAACTCTCTGGCCATGCCAGGCGAAATTGGATGTTTCAACTCGGCCCATGAAACCCGTGACTGCCTATGTGCTGACCCGCGCCGTCATCGGTACTCTGCGGGCCGCCGTGATGGAGCAGACCGCCTTTCTGGGCAAGCCTGAGTTCGAGGACGAACTGGTCAAGCTGGTACACGGGGTTCTCGCTGCCCAGGAATGCAGTTACGTGTCGCGCTGACGGTGTTACGCTTCGCGGGTGGCGCGCTGGACAGCCTAAAGCTGCGCTCTGGGTGCCGGTTAACAGGAACGTTGTGCCGCAAAAAAAAGGGGAAGCTAAATGCACAGGATCAGACTGCACTTCTTGGCGCTCTTGCTCGCTACGGCAAGTGCGCTCGCCCAGACCGCATCCGCCGCTGAACGCAAGTTCTCGCTTCCCGATCACGGCTACTTTGTCATCCGGGTCCCGTCTGATTGGAAGGATCAAGTAAGACAATCGCCCAACCGCTTACCTCCCACTATCACTTTTGGTCCTGGATCGGGGAAGCCATTCCAAGTGCTGCTCACCACGCTCTGGCCAGCGACGAAAGACCGTCCTCCTCTGTCACGCGATCAACTGCGTGCCGGGGTCGAACGAGACGCTCGAAGGGTCAAGGCTCAAGCCGTCGAATCAGAGCTACCTCTTGTGGGGTTTCAAGGTCAGTCCGGCCCTGGTTTTTACTTCGCGGCGACGGATCGCGCTCCCAAACCGGGCGAGTTCAAGTTTCTGACACAGGGAGTCATCCTAGTCGGCGAGTTGACGGTGACCTTCACAATCCTTACCAACGACGGTCAGGAACTCATCATCAAGCAAGCACTCGACGCGCTAAAGGGTGCGAAACAAGAAGGCACCTGACATGTTGCACCTCAACCACACGTTCGAGCGAGCCACCCGCCAGCGGGGCCGACTAGCTAACCAGTTACTCAGGCGGACGCGCGTCCCGTGCACCGCTTACCTTCTACGTTGAACCTCACTATGTGGCAAATCGAATTTTCATCGGCCGAATTCCTGCCTTACTTGCCAGAAGGCGCTCAGGTGAACCCCGGGGGATACGGGTTCGAGCTTGCGCATTGGTTGTCTCGAACACTCGCTGAACGTGGAGTGATCACGAGCTATCCGGTTTCCGAGGACTGGGGTTGGCTGCTCGAGTATATCGACGGTGATCTCGAAGTGACGATAGGCTGTGCGAGCATGGCCAACGAGGAAGAAGGATATGCTGGCAAGCCGGTGTCCTGGTCGATCTTTGTGAGACCGCACAAATCTATGAAGAGGCTTTTCGGTAGACGGTCGGAGGTCTCTGTGCCAACACTTCTGACAGATACCATCAAGTCTGCGCTTGCAGCGAGAAGTATCGAGGTTCAGCATGTCGAAGCCTAACTTGCCGATCGAACGCAAAGCTGCTGAGGAAATTGCCAAACCCTCTTAGAGCAATCAAGTTCAAGTCACTTGATGCCGGATGGGGTCGCTTTTACCGTAAAGCCGACGGTGTTCTTTCATGGCGTAACGGTCGGTCATTCCGGCAATGTAGTCCGCAACGGCGCGCGGTTTGCCGGATCGTTCCGCAAACGCGCGATGTTGTGGCGGCAGCAGATCCGGGTCGGACATGTAGGCCGTGAACAGGTCGGTAATGATGCGCCGCGCCTTGCCGGTCATGTGCATGACCCGCTCGTGACGATAGAGGTTGTTGAACAGGAAAGTCTTGAGTTCCCGCAGCCTCGACCACATCTCCCCGGAGTATTCCGCCAGTGTTGGAGTGGCGCGCACGTCGTCGAGCGTCTCCACTCCCGCCTTCTCAATGTTGGTGCGCGTTCGATTGATGAGATCAAGCGCCAGCGCGTCGATCATGCGGCGAACGGTTTCATGCACCAGCCGTCGCCCGGTCAATCCCGGCCAGCGTGCCTCGGCATCAAGGCGGCATTGCGCGAAAATCGTCACTGCGTCGAGTTGTTCGAGTGAGAGCAGTTCCGAACGCAGACCATCGTCGACATCGTGATTGATGTAGGCCATTTCATCGGCAAGATTGACGATCTGCGCTTCGAGCGAAGGCCGGGTTCCTTCGATGAAACGCCGCCCAAGTTCGCCAAGGGCCTGGGCATTGGCCGGGGAACAATGCTTGAGGATGCCTTCCCGCGTCTCGAACATCAGATTGAGTCCGTCAAACGCGGCGTAACGCTCTTCGAGCATGTCGACGATGCGTAGCGACTGGAGGTTGTGCTCAAAGCCCCCAAATGCCTTCATGCAGGCGTTCAATTCATCCTGTCCGGTGTGCCCGAAGGGTGTGTGCCCAAGGTCATGCGCCAGCGCGACGGCTTCGGCCAGTTCTTCGTTGAGTCCCAACGCGCGGGCGATGGAACGCGACAACTGCGCCACTTCCAGGCTATGGGTCAGGCGAGTGCGAAAAAGATCGCCCTCGTGATTGACGAAAACCTGCGTCTTGTATTCGAGCCGACGAAAAGCCGTCGAATGGATGATGCGGTCGCGGTCGCGCTGGAACTCGCCCCGTTCGCGTGGCGACGGTTCGGCATGATGGCGGCCACGGGAAATGGATTCGGTGACGGCGTAGGGGGCGAGGGTTCCCCGATTCATTGTACGCAACGCCTCATTTTGCCGTCTTTCCAGGAAAAACAGGATGTACCACTCTGAATTCGTTCCAGGGTAAACAAGAGTTTGTCGTCTACCAGCAGCGGCCCTAACGCCTCGCTCACCAACTCTCCAACTTTGCTGTCCTTCAGCGTCTCCAACGCCTCACCTGCCAGTTCCCCGAGTTTGTTTTTTTCCGTCACGGGCTCAAGTCTCCCGGTCACAATCAGGGGAAAATGAGTTGTAGGTACTTCGATTTTCAACGGCACGACATCTCCTTTCAGCATTCTTTTACGGTCGACTATCCTCTCAAAAGTTATGGCAACATTTTCGCCCTCTTTTTCCATTTTCAGCTTGGTTGGCGTCACCTTATGATTCCCGATGTACAGGGTAGCCAAAGCCAAATCATTCTCAGCGAGCAGCCAGCGCGCTGGCAAAGTCAGCAGCAGATCATCCAGGCGATATAGAAGATTGGATTCCACTTTTAGTGCAATAGCAGAAACCTCCGGCACTATCCGCCTCAGAAACTGCTCGCCCACGGAAATCTCACCCAGTTGAAACAGGATTTCCTGATTGCTCGTCGATTCGTCTTCCATCAACTTCTGCAACAAGGCGATTTGGCCGTCCGTGTTTTTCTTCTTCTCGTAGACTCCGGTCAACAGGGTACGAGAAACGACTTCAAACTGTTTGAGATCGATATTGGCCTGTAGGTGCTCGGCAGCCTCATCATAAAAGCCGTACCTTATGCAGGTCAGCGCGGCAAAAAGACGCTTGGAGGCATCTCTGGGGAAGGGTTCGACAAGATCATTCAGGTACTTATACACTACCTCCGGAGACAGTTGCATGGTCGCCATATGAAACATCAGCAGGCTCCCGTGGAGGGGATCTTTACGGAAAAAGCCCGCAAAGGAACCGTAACGTTCTAGGCAGAGGGCAATATCTTCCGCAAAGTTTCCCTCGCCCTCTTTTTGCAGGGCTGAATGGGCGGCATCAGCGCGATAGTACCAATAAGCGGGAATAAATTCGCACTTCTTTTCCAGGCGGATCAGGTTACGATGCCTTGTGGCAGGATCGGATTCTTTTGCGGTTTTCAGTAAATCGTCGATCTGATCAGAAGTGACGCGCCAATTTTC
>JAITWP010000266.1 GCA_031285365.1 Azoarcus sp. | reverse complement strand
TAAGAATTTCGATCCTGTCATTAAACCAAGTAATGCGAACTGGTGCGTGTGTGCGTTCGTAGGTTCTATGCATCACTGCATTGCGCACCAGTTGTTGCAGTGCAGCCAGCGGGTAATCGGCGATGCGCTTTTCGGTATCATGGGTGGTAAGATCGACGTGTGTGGAAATATGGGCTTTGAGTTTGTCGTCCAGCCGGTTAATTATTTCCCCAATACGCCCATCAATCACGGCTTCATCAATGATTGGTGAGTCCAATTCGTTTCCGTCAATACGGAGAAATTGAACATAGTTGCAAGGAATAAGATCACGCGGACGATTTCCAATAATCATGCTGCCCAAGACGGTTGGTGTTGCTGTATCGACAGCATCAATCATGCGACATGCGCTCAAGCGCTCTTCGTAACTGCGGTGATTAGCTTCCAGCACATCCACCGCATATGCACCAGGCAAGTACTCTTCCTCAAAAATAGATCGACCTAGATCGCTTAACTTGGCAAAAGAAACAGGCTGTATGTCAAATGGCAGATTGTGATGGCGGCGACGCTCGTTAAGAATTCGCTCGTCCTGCTGGCTGGCAATATCACGACGCGATCCGGTACGGATGTAGGTGCGTCCTTTGTATTTCACCGGGGGGGCATCGGCGGGCATTACCGTAATTACAGCCAAGTCTTTCCCTTGCAACTGTCGTTTTTCGACGGTCATGGTTGGGATTGGCAGGATACTTCCTTCCGAGCGAATGCTTCCCAAAGCTAGCAACAACTGATCTGTAATGTCCAGGTCAACAATTACGCCATCATCCCTAGCTCCGATGAAAACAATTCCCACTCTATTATGTCCGGGAAGATCATTGGCGAAGGCGCAAATAGCTTGGCGAACTTTTTCCGGCGCACTGCCATCAAAGCTTACCTTACGCTCTGCGCGATCCGATTCAAGATCGGAAAGCAGTTCGAGTAATTGTTCGTCCGTCAGTCTCATGTCAATTCCCATTCAATAGCAAACAATGCGGCTTCGCTTATACGCTGTTTCAATTGTGCCTCAAGCTGTTCAATCAAGCCATTGCGCTGTGCTTCAATCTTGAACAATTCCCACTGTAGCGCCCGGCTGTCGCGTAAAGGCCGATCGCATGGTTTTTTTCCACCCACTCCTTGACGCTCAACTTGTAGCTGTTCAGCTCGGCCTGACTTCTAATTGTGGCGAATTCGCCGTAATTAAAGTCCGGGTTGCTGATGCTCTCCCAGATGCCCAGAAACTCGACGGTGTTGCGGTTGCGCAGCCAGTCGGAGATGAAGAAGTCGCCATCTTTGGCCCTGAGCATGTCGGTCAGGCAGATGTAGTCCTGCTCGCGCCGTGCGGCGATGGCGATTTCTGTGCCTTGGACGGTGATGGTGCGGTTTTTCATGCGTTCGTCCTTGGCTCGGTGGTGGCCGGTTCTGGTGTAGCGATCAGGTAGCAGGCCAAGCGGGAGAGGTGGTAGTCGTCCACATTCCGTTGCCCGCCTTTGCCCAAGTCGATCATTTTGCCGACGCCGGCAAAATGATGATCGGGCGGATTTCCCGATGCCTGACAAGAACTTATCGCCCGCTCGATAGCCTGCTCAAAGCGCCGCCACTGGCTGTAGCCAAGTAGGGGTTGCAGGTCGCGGGCGCTCCAGTATTCGGCTCCGTGGGTGTTGGTTTGCTTCAAGCCTTCGAAGGATTGGCCGGCGATGGTGAGTTCGGTGTTTTGGTTCGTCATGTCGTGCCGCATTTTCACGCGCCTTCGTCCGCGCCCGCGCGTGAACACTATTGAATGAATAGCTGACTGCGCGTTTTATAAAACAATTTAATATATTTACATGCAAAATATTGTTGTATAGAACGCGCATCCAGATATTTATTTCATAGTCCCTACCCGACCCATTTGCGGGCGTTGCGCCAGATTTGCATCCAGGGGCTGAAGTCGCTGGCGGGCAGCGGGGTCCAGCTCATTTGGATGTTGCGGAACACGCGCTCGGGGTGCGGCATCATGGCGGTGAAGCGGCCGCAGGCGGTGGTGACGGCGGCGAGGCCGCCGGGGCTGCCGTTGGGGTTGTGGGGGTAGGCTTCGGTGGGCGGGCCGTGGTGGTCAACGTAGCGCAGGGCGGCGAGGGCTCCGGCGGCGTCGCCGCGCTGGCTGAAGTTGGCTTGGCCCTCGCCGTGGGCGACGGCGATGGGCAGGCGGCTGCCGGCCATGCCTTGCAGAAACAGGCTGGGCGAGGGCGGCACTTCGACCAGCGACAGCCGCGCCTCGTAGCGCGCGCTGCGGTTGGTGGTGAAGCGCGGCCAGGCTCCGGCGCCGGGGATGAGGCCGGCCAGCTCGGCGAACATTTGGCAGCCGTTGCACACGCCCAGGCCGAAGGTGTTGGGGCGCTCGAAGAACGCCTGGAACTGCTCGGCCAGCCGGGGGTTGAAGGTGATCGAGCGCGCCCAGCCGATGCCCGCGCCGAGCGTGTCGCCGTAGCTGAAGCCGCCGCAGGCGACCAGGCCGGCAAAGCCGTCGAGCGCGACGCGGCCGGTTTGCAGATCGGTCATGTGTACGTCGAACGCCTCGAAGCCCGCCGCCGTGAAGGCATACGCCATTTCGACGTGCGAATTCACGCCCTGCTCGCGCAAGATGGCGACCTTGGGCCGCGCGCCGCCGACGAGGGCGGGCGGCGCGGCGGCGGCCAGCAGGTGTTGCGTGGCCTCGGGCAGGTACACGTGCAG
>JAITWP010000136.1 GCA_031285365.1 Azoarcus sp. | reverse complement strand
CTTTGCTCGGATGGCTTGTGGAGTTACTTTTCCGACGAAGAACTGGCCGATACGTTGGCCAGCCTGCCACCTGCTGATGCAGCGCAACGTCTGCTCGATCTGACACGCAAGCGTTCCCGGGGCAACGGCGACAATATTTCGCTTGCCATCATCAAGTTCGTCGCTGCCAAGGGCTGAAACCGGGTTGCAAACGAGGAAGCTGCAACGGCTTCCGTTTTCATGTCGTCTGACCGTCGAGTCATATGATATACGGGTCACTATAGTAGCCATTGCATAGCATCATGACGTATTGCTCACTTGAGCAGGCGCTCGTCGTGATAGAAATCTCTAATGCTAAAACTATCTTCCTGATAGGAAGGTCAGTACCGAATTCGTTCAATAGGCGATAGGGGCTGATGGTTCGACCGTACGGTTTTTCGGCTTGAACCCACCGCAGAGATCGTGCGCTACGCCCCATGTGTCAGGTTTGAAATCGAGAGGATGAAACAATGGGACCGAAGACTTCTTTCAGCAACTGGCCGATCGCACTCAAACTCAACGTCGTTCAGTCCGTTGCGCTGGCTGTGCTGCTTATCTTTGCCATCACCTGGTTGACGCGAACCCTTGTCGCCGGCAACACCGAATCAATGCAACAGATCAATCATGAGACGTTGAACATGATTCAGGTTTATGACGATTCGCTGGAAAAAAACATCGAACGCATGGGTAATATCCTGAAAGGAATGCTGCCGTCCGATTACACGCTCGACACGACACAACGTGTCACCGTTGTTGGAGCACAAACGCCTGTGCTCAGAGTGGGCGGCGAAACACTGAATCTGAATTTTGGCCCTGTGGATCGTTTTACCGGGATAAGCGGTGCCGTTGCCACCATTTTCGTGCGCGATGGCGACGATTTCGTCCGCATTACCACATCGCTGAAAAATGAAAGCGGCGAACGCGCCATCGGCACCAAGCTCGATAGCGCTCACCCGGCGCGTACCGCGCTGCTGGCGAACAGGCCCTTCTCAGGCAGGGCAAACCTTTTTGGGCGCGAATACATGACTCGGTACGTACCGGTGCAGGACGCTCGCGGCACTGTCGTCGGCTCGCTCTTCGTCGGTCTTGACTTCACTTCCGAACTGCAAGCGCTGCAAGAGAAAATCGGTGGAATCAAGTTGGGCAAAAGCGGTTATGTGTTCGTTCTCGATGGTGGAAAAAATCCAGGCACGTTGGTCCTGCACCCGACGCTCGTGGGAAAAAACATTTACGACGACAAAGACGCCGATGGTCTCCACTATGTCCGTACCATCATTGAGCAAAAGAGCGGCACATTGTCATACAAATTCATCGATCCCAGCCTCGGTACCGGTGCACGCGACAAAATCGCGGTGTTCGCAAGTTTCCCGAAGTGGAACTGGATCGTCATCTCCAGTGCTTATCGCGAAGAACTGGATGCGGAAGCCTTACGTGTACGTAACAACCTGATCGTTGGCGCTATCGGCCTGTATGTGATGCTGTCTCTGATCATTTTCTTTTCTTCGCGGCACTGGGTTTCGCGGCCGCTGAATGAAGCTGTCGCCTCGATGGAGCAGATTGCCGAGGGGCGTTTGGCGATTTCGATCCCCGAACGCGGCAGTGACGAAGTGGGACAGCTTCTGGCTGCCACTCGCATCATGGCGGGCAAGATGCGATCCGCGTTGACTGACATCCGAAATGCGGCACAGCAACTGGGCGCCCGTTCCGTAGAACTGCTCAGCACGGCCAACGAGGTTGCCAGGCAGTCGTCGCAACAAAGCGATTCCGCCATGACGATGGCTTCCAGTATCGAGGAAATGAACGCCAATATCGTCCACGTCTCCGATAATGCCCGGGAGGCGAGCCAGACTTCGATCGATTCCGACCGCATCTCCAGCGAGGGCTCCGTAGTCATCCAGCAGGCCACGGACAGCATGGCTCGCATTGCCGATACCGTGCGTACTGCCTCCGATACCGTCCGCACGTTGGGGCACGAGTCCCAGGCCATTTCCAAGATCGTCGATGTCATCCGCGAGATTGCCGATCAAACCAATCTGCTGGCGCTGAATGCGGCAATCGAAGCAGCACGCGCCGGGGAACAGGGGCGTGGCTTTGCCGTCGTTGCCGACGAGGTGAGAAAGCTCGCCGAGCGGACTTCAGGTTCGACACAGGAGATCAGCGCCCTGACCCGCCGTATCCTCGACGGCACGACCAATGCCGTCAGCAACATGGAAGCGGGCGTGCATCAGGTCGAAGAAGGAGGAGCCTATGCCGTGCAGGCGGGAGGGAGCATCACCAGCATCCGCCAGAGTGCCCAGCAGGTTACGACGGCGGTCACCAGCATTTCGCAGGCGCTCTCGGAGCAATCGGAGGCGATTGCCGAAATTTCCCGCAATGTCGAAACAATCACCTCGATGGCCGATCAGAACAGTCAGGTTGCGAAGGAATCGGCGCAATGCGCGTCGGAACTGGAGCAACTGTCACGCATGTTGCAGGAGCGAATTTCGCATTTCAGTATTTGATGTAGCGAGCGAGCGGTGGGGTAGGCAGGATATGCGCCAGAGCGTCAAATCCAGCGCTTCCACCACTCTGTCGTGCCCTTCGAGAAATACTTGCTGTTTGGAAAGTTCTGGCGTAGCACGCGTTCGGCATCGTCGCGCAGGGTATCCAGCTTGAGCTTGTCGTAACTGGCGACCAGCACGAGCAGGGCCTCTTCGTGGGACGGGGCATTCGGGTATTGTGCGATGACGGCCTGGCTGCGATTGACGGCGGCGATGTAGGCGCCGCGCTTGTAGTAATAGCGTGCGACGTGAATTTCGTGGGCAGCGAGCGTATTGACAAGGTATTGCATGCGCTGCCGGGAATCGATGACGTATTTGCTGTTGGGGAAACGCTCGATGAGCTCCCGGAAAGCGTTGTACGCTTCGATCGAAGCGCGTGGATCCCGCTGCGTCAAATCTTTATTGATTACGTTACCCAGGACGCCGAGGTCTTCGTTGAAATTGGTCAATCCTTTCAGGTAGTAGGCGTAGTCGACATCACTGTGGTTGGGATGCAGCTTGATGAACCGGTCGGCGGCGAGAATCGCCAGCTCCGGTTCTCCCGATTTATAGTAGGCGTAGGCGATATCGAGTTGCGCCTGCTGGGCGTAGCGGCCATAGGGATGGCGCGCTTCGAGCTTTTCGAACATTTTGATCGCCTGCGCGTAGTCCTTCTTGGACATCAGGGACTTGGCTTCAGAATAAAGCTTGTTGGCGTCCCAATCCGCCGTCTCATCCTTGGGCGTGCCGCACCCGATCAAGGCCAGGGCAGCGAACAACGCGGCATACCGGGTCAACTTTCCCGTTACACTTCCATGTGTGAATGTCATCGAAAGCACTCGCTTGAAAAAACCGACAGATTATAGCCTTGGCGCAACGGGTGCGGGAGGAATTCCCGACCCCAATGAAAATCGAACCGTGTCGCCGACGGTAAACGTGATTCCGTCAGCCTGTGCCGGGCTACGGCTGGATCAGGCGCTGGCTCGCCTGTTTCCTCAATATTCGCGCAGCCGCCTGCAGGCATGGCTGCGTGAGGGACGCATCCGTATCGATGGTCATGTTTCCGATGTTCGCAGAAAGGTGTACGGCGGTGAGCGGGTGGAAATGGAGATCGCGCCGGAGATGCCCGATGGGCTGGAAGCAGCCGCTGCCGAAGACATCGCACTTGCCATCGTTTTCGAGGATGAAGACCTGCTGGTGCTCGACAAACCCGCCGGGTTGGTTGTGCATCCGGGTAACGGCAATCGGAGCGGAACCCTGATGAATGCTCTGCTTCATCATGCTCCGGCCCTGGCTTGCGTTCCGCGCGCGGGCATCGTGCACCGGCTGGACAAGGACACCAGCGGCCTGTTGGTGGTGGCAAAAACACTGGCGGCACAGACCAGTCTGGTTCGGCAGTTGCAGGCGCGCACGGTCGGGCGGCGCTATCTGGCGCTCGTGCATGGTGCGCTCAATCGCGGCGGAGAGGTTGACGCGCCGATTGGCCGTCACCCGGTGCAACGCACAAAGATGGCCGTCGTCGGGGGAGGGCGTTCTGCGCTGACCCGCTACGCGGTGCTTGAGAGCCTGAACGCGGCGACACTGGTCGAATGTCGGCTGGAAACGGGGCGAACCCATCAGATCCGGGTGCATATGACTCACCTCGGCCATCCCCTCGTCGGCGACCCGGTGTACGGG
>JAITWP010000209.1 GCA_031285365.1 Azoarcus sp. | reverse complement strand
TCGGCACCCTGGGCGGCGGCAATCATTTCATCGAGGTGAATCGCGCGGATGACGGAACCCTGTATTTGGTCGTGCACTCCGGCAGCCGCCACCTTGGGCAAGAAGTCGCCTCCTGGTATCAGGAACAAGCCTGCAAACGCCTGAAAACCGGCACGAACATTCCCAAGGATCTGGCCTACGCCTCGGATGAACTGTTCGATGACTACCTGCACGATATGCGGATCATCCAGCGTTTCGCGGTACTGAATCGACAGGCGATGACGGAAGTCATTCTGCAAGGGATGGGGCTGACCGAAACGGATCGCTTCACCACCATTCACAACTATATCGACACGGAGGCAATGATATTGCGCAAGGGCTCTGTTTCCGCCAAATCGGGGGAACACCTGCTGATTCCGATCAATATGCGCGACGGCAGCCTTATTTGCGTGGGTAAAGGCAACCCGGAATGGAACTACTCCGCGCCGCATGGGGCGGGCCGATTAATGAGCCGCACCAAGGCGCTCAATACGCTTTCCATGATTGAGTTCCAGTCCGAGATGAAGAATATTTTTTCCACCTCGGTTCATCGCAGTACACTGGATGAGTCGCCAATGGCTTACAAGAGCATGGATGAGATTCTTTCGCACATCCACCCAACGGTGGATATCGTCGAAAGGCTTCGGACGGTCTACAACTTCAAGGCTGCCGAATGAGGCAGTTCTGAATCACCCCATGCTCACTGCGGCAAAATGGAATCAGCAATCCCGCCCGGACCGATGGTTCCGGGTTCAATCGACTGTGCCTCGGGCGCGGGCGATTCGGATTCAGACTCGGCCTCAGGCTCAGGAACGCGTGATTCGAGCATGATCGCTACGCGGCGATTGCGCGCCCGGCCTTCTTCGGTTTCGTTGTCGGCAATGGCGCGTTGGTCGGCATAGCCTGCGGCGGTAAGGCGACCCGGAGAAACGCCGTTTTCGATAAAGAGCCGCACGACCGAGGAGGCTCGGGCCGATGAGAGTTCCCAGTTGGAAGGGAAACGATGGGTATGGATCGGGACGCTGTCGGTATGGCCTTCGACCATGACTGGAAATTCGGCCTCTGAAATCACTTTGGCCACCGCACGCAACGCGGCGTTCGCCTCATCGCCAAGGACAGCTTCTCCGACAGCAAACAGCACGCTTGCATTGATTTCGACGGTCACGCCAAAGGCGCCTTCCGTGACCCTGACCTTTCCGTCCCCGGTGATGGGCCTGAGGACACGGCGGATCTCACTGGCCATGTCGCGCATTTTTCGGGCGGTCTGCTCGCGTGCGGCGCCTTGCTTATCTTGCACGTTGGGCCGTTTGATGGGCGCGACGGGATTGCTGGAGATGATGACAGGTGGGGTGACGATATTTCTCCCTTCAACGTTGACGCTGGCACTGCGAAACGCCTGCATCAGGGAGTTGGAAAGTATCCGGTATTTGCCTTCGTTGACGGAACTCAACGAGTACATGACGACAAAAAAGGCAAACAGCAGGGTGATGAAGTCGGCGTAGGAGACGAGCCAGCGTTCGGTGTTTTCGTGCTCTTCTCCGCTACGGGGTCTGCGTCGCCGTGCCATGGTGCCGACATCCTTTTACTGAACGTATCCCCGCATCCGGCCTTCGATGATGCGCGGGTTGTCGCCGTTGGCAATGCCGATGAGCCCGTCGATGAGCATTTCGCGGCGGCCGGCAAGGGTGCCGATGTGCGAAAGGAGTTTTTTGTGAACGGGCAGCAGGATAAGGTTGGCAAGGCCGACGCCATAGATGGTGGCAACGAAAGCTACGGCAATGCCCGCACCCAGCTTGGTGGGATCGGACAGATTCTCCATGACGTGGATCAGCCCCAGCACGGCTCCAAGAATACCGATGGTCGGAGAATATCCGCCCGCGCTCTCCCAGATGCGGGCACATTGGCGCATCTGCGTCGCCCAGGCATCGACTTCGATTTCGAGCGATTCGCGCAGGTTCCCAGGTTCGACGCCATCGATGAGCATTTGCAGGCCACGACGCATGAAGGGCTCGTCAAGCTCCTTGATGTGCTGTTCAAGCATGAGCACCCCTTCCCGGCGTGCCTGGTAACTCCACAGAATGATGCGCTCTATGTCGCCTTCATATCCTGAAAGCGGCGGCACGAACACCCATTTCATCATCTTTACGCCGCCAAGAAAAACATTCAGCGGGCTTTGCAGCAGTACTGCCCCGGTGGTTCCTCCCACAACGATGAGAAAGGCTGTCGGCTGCAACAGCGAGGAAATGTGCCCGCCTTCGAGCACCTGCCCGCCGAGGATGGCGCCCACAGCCAGAAAGAGACCGATGATGCTGACTTTATCCATGGCGGTGTCCCAGCATCCAGGAGCGCAGGCGCGCTACGGCCTGACTGTGTAACTGACAAACCCGAGATTCAGTGACATTGAGTATTTCTCCAATTTCGCGCAGGTTGAGGTCTTCGTCGTAGTAGAGCGCCATGACCATTTTTTCCCTCTCGGGCAGTCTTTGTATGGCTTCGACGAGTTTGGTCTTTGTGTCGGCATCTTCGAGCAGCGCAAGCGGATCAGCATCGGATTGCCCGAAGTGACGTTCGAGGAAATCTTCACCATCCTCAGAAGAAAAATCGTCGAAATAGATGAGTTGGTGCCCGCGTGCGTCCTGCAACATGCGCTGGTACTCGGAAAGCCCCATACCGAGGTGTTCGGCGATTTCGGATTCGGCCGGCGGGCGGCCATTTTTCTGTTCAAGTGCGTTGATGGCGGTTTCGATTCGCCGCATGTCGCGCCGTGTGCTGCGCGGCGCCCAGTCGGCTTCGCGCAGCCCATCGAGCATCGCGCCACGGATGCGTTGTACAGCATAGGTTTCAAACTGCGCGCCCAGACCCTCCTCGAAACGGTTGATGGCATCCAGCAGGCCCATCATGCCGTTCTGGATGAGGTCTTCGACTTCCACGCTGGCAGGCAGGCGGGACATCATCTGATACGCCAATCGCTTGACGAGTGGCGCATAGCTCACCATCAGATGGTCCATATCGAGTCGACTTCCTGCCTCATACGTCATGCGTCCGTCTCACCCAGGTGAGGAACTCGCGACTCATTGCGCGCTAGGCGACATGCCAACGCCCGCGAGTCGCTGGAAAAATGCCGCGCCGACTTCGCGCGCCAGAGGCGGCGCAAGCGTACGGGTCAATCCCGCCGCAAGGTCGTCACGTTCGACCTCGCCAAGCCAGAGTAACGGCACGCCCACATGGTGACGCACCAGAGCCTGAAGTGAAGTGAAAAAATTCCGCGCGTCCACTGCATCGTGCGCCCGTGCCACGGCCACATGCACGGAACCGGCCCCTGCCGAGGCCAGTTGCTTGATGACGCAATACGCTTCGCAGGCTCCGCTGGCGCTGGCCTCTGCCACGAGAAGGCGTTGCGGGGCGGCCTGCACGAAGGGAGATGGATCCTTGGCCGTATCGCAACCGGCATGGATGAGCACGATTCCGGCGTGATGGTGCAACACCCGCAAGGCTTCGAGCAGACAGGCCCGCCGGGTTTCATCAAGCAGGGGCAAGGCAAGCGCGGCTGCGGCGGCAGGAATGCGTCCGAAGAGGCCCGGCACGGGTTGCAGGAGTTCGGACAGAGTCAATCGTCCATCAAGCATTTGCAGGAGATCAGGCCCAGGATCGAGCCCCAATGCTTCGCCAAGTGCCTCGTCGCCTACGGCTTCATCAAGCAGCAGCACTTTATGGTGCTGTCCGGCAATGCGGCGCGCAGCCAGAATCGCATAATGGACACGTTGCCGCCCCGTGGCATAGTAAGCACCCACCGCTGGCGGAGTTTGCCGAAAGAGCCGCCGCAATCCGGCAGCCTGGTCTTCTCGTCCGTCGATCATTTCAGGCTCCCTGGGCGCGCAGCATCGCGCCGGTTTCGTCGCCGTCGAGCCGCCAGAGGGATTCGTCCGTCCGCGGATGCAGGGCGCGCTGCAATAAATAGGCACGATTTGGCAGGTGCAGATCCTCCGGCACTCTCTGACCGTTGGCGATGTAGCACACGTCGAGCTCATGGCGTATGGCCGTATCGAGAACAGCCCCGAGCGAAGCCGCTTCGTCAACCTTGGTAAAAATGCAGCCTGCCGTGTCCGGCCCGGAAAAAGCCTTGATCACATCATCAAGCGTATCGCCCTGGCAGGTGGCGTTGAGTAGCAACAGGCGGCGCACTTCACCCGCGCCCGACAGCATGGTGGCCTGCGCTACGACCATGCGGTCACGCTGGCTCATGCCCATCGTGTCGATGAGCACCAGGCGTTTGTCGCGCAAATCAAGCAGGGTCTGCCGTAATTCGGCGGCATCGCGCACGGCAAAAACCGGCACGCCGAGGATGCGGCCATAAATGCGCAACTGCTCCTGTGCCCCAATCCTGTAGCCGTCGGTGGTAATCAACGCCAGATGTCCCGCCCCCTGGCGGGTGACAAAGCGCGCCGCCAGCTTGGCAACCGTGGTGGTCTTGCCGACGCCGGTAGGGCCGACGAGCGCATAAATACCGCCGTTCTTGATGATCTCGTTTGCGCCGGTACAGATTTTCAGCCGCTGCTCAAGCGCCGTACGCAGAATGTCGAATGCTGCCTCCTGCGCTGAGTCCTTGCCAATCCCTTCAGCGAGCTGACGCCCCAGGGCGGAAGAAAACCCCGCTGCAAGCAGTTGTCCGAGCATCTCTGCCCTGACCGGGGCGTTTACGCGTGTTTCGTACCAGGAAAAACCGGCAAGCTCACGTTCGATCACACCGCGTATGCCGGAGAGTTCATCCATCAAGCGAATGTTGGCTTCTTGCAGCAAGCGCATACTCTCGTTGCCTTCGCTGCGCATGGCTACTTTTTCGGCCACTTTCGCAGCCACTTTCTCGGCGACCCTGTCCGTCATCGCGCCCGGATTCTGGCGTAGCGTGGTTTCAATACGGGGCGGCGTGAACGGACGAATTTCAGGTCTACGGGGTGGCGGCGTAGCGGCAAGGTTGCGCGGAATCGAACCTGCCGCGAGACTGGAAAGCGTGACGTGGAAGTCTTCGCCGTAATCCGGGCCGCTGCCAACACTGCCCCCTGTGGCGACGCTGTATTTATTCTGGTTGTCACGATTTCCGGATGCTCCGGCAGGCTGTCCCGTCGCGCGCGGCGTCTCAGGGGGTTTCCTGGGCGAACGGGCGGATTGAGATGCATACTGCGTATGCGTGTCAATAGCCCCCGGCGGCAAGGCGATGATTTCAACCCCCCCTACGACTGCCCGGTTC
>JAITWP010000201.1 GCA_031285365.1 Azoarcus sp. | reverse complement strand
GCTCAGGTTGTGGCAGGAGTTGCAGGAAATGAATCCCGACTTGGACAGGCGGGGATCGAAAAACAGCTTTTTGCCAAGTTCGACCTTGGCCGGGTTGGTGACCTTGGCAGGAACGATGGGCTGGATCGGTTCGTCCTTGCCTTGCGCCACGACATAGGCCGCGCCTGCAACGCCCGCAACCACGATGGTTGCGCCGATGACGTTACGAGCAACGTGAGAAACTTTCGTTGATATTGATATCTTGTTCACAGAACATGTCTCCTGTTGATAGACAACTACGAGGTTGCCTGTTTTGAGTGGAGTGATTGGTACGTGCAGCAACGCACGCGCGGCGAAGTTTAGCGGTTTTTTTCCAGTTTTCAATACGATGCGCCGTGTCAATACATGTTTTTTTATACGTTCAAATCCCCACCAGATGCCGCCGTACCTAAATGGCCGTGCCCAGCCACCCCAGAGCTGCGGCAATTCCGACGAGCGCCAGTGACTCTCTCCAGTCGGGGCCGGAGAGCGAAATCATTACGCCATAGGCTTCCGCCACTTTTGCTACCGGCTCTCTCAGCGCCTCGATCCCGCCCCATACCGCTCCCAGGGCAATCAGGCCGCCGAGCACGCCCTGCAAGCCTCCGAACCAGTAAAACGGACGGCGAATGAAGCGGTCGGTGGCCCCGAGCAGGCGACTGACTTCGATTTCGTTCTTCTGGGTAAGGATTTGCAGGCGAACGGTATTGAAGGTGACGATCACCAGGGCAAAACCCAGCAGAACCGACAGGGCCAGCATCATCGTGCGCGCCAGTTCGAGCAGGGCCGCCAGCCGCTTGACCCAGGCCGAGTCGAGTTGAACGTGCGCGACATCCGGCCAGTCTTTCATCTCCGCCTTGAGTACCTCGAACAGTTCGGGATCGTCGCTTTGCAGGGTCACGATGAAGGCGTCGGGCAGAGGATTGGCGGGAATGCCGCCCAGCACGTCGCCCAGACCGCTTTCCTCCAACTGTTTCAGGGCTTCATCGCGGGACACGAAGCGGAAATCGGCCAGGTGCGGCACATTTTCGAGGTTTCGCCGAACGGCTTCTATTTGCGCGAAATCGACATCGTTATTGAGAAAAATGCTGATTTCGGGCGCGCCGGATACCCCGCGCGCCAGCGCGCTGACGTTATCGAGCAGAACATAGCCTCCTGCGGGCAGGGCCAGTGCAATTCCCATGACCAGCGCCGAGAGCAACGTTCCGAATGGCTGTTTGCCAAGCCGTTTGAGAGCAAGTACGAACGCGCGGAAATGAAGATAGAGCCAGTTGAGCATCATTGTTCCGTAAGGATCCGCCCATGATCCAGGATGATCTGGCGCGGCGACCAGTATCTGAACAGGGAAATGTCGTGCGTCGCCACCAGCACCGTGACGCCCGCTTCATTGAACGATCCGAAGAGTCCGGCAATCTCGGACGCATAGGCGGGATCGAGATGGGCAGTCGGTTCGTCGGCAATCAGGATCGAAGGCCGATTGACAAAGGCGCGCGCGATGGCCACCCGCTGTTGTTCACCACCAGAAAGACCCGCAGGAAATTCCTTTTCCCGTCCCGCAAGCCCGACCCGTTCGAGCGCCGCCGACACTCTTCTTCCCGCTTCTCCCGGCGGATGGCCGTTGATGACGAGCGGCAAAAGAATGTTGTCGGATATCGACCGGTCGAACAGCAGGCGGGTTTCCTGCAAGACCACGCCGATGTTGCGACGTACATAGGGAATCGCCCGCCTCGACAGGCTTGAGACGTTCTGCCCGTTGATCTGCACGATGCCGGAAGACGGGCGCTCGAAGGCCGGGATGAGTTTGAGCAGCGTGCTCTTGCCCGCGCCCGAATGCCCCGAAAGCACCACCATCTCACCGGGAGCGATTTCAAGGTTGATCCCGTCGAGCGCCACATAACCGCCGGGGTAATTCTTGGTGACGCTATCGAAAATGATCATGTCTTTTCGCCCTCCCCTTCCACATCGAAGAGCGCGTCGACGAATTCACGTGCCCGGAAGGGTTGCAGGTCGTCGATCCCTTCCCCTACCCCGATGAAGCGCAACGGCTTCGGACATTGCCGCGCAATGGCCGCCACCACACCGCCTTTGGCCGTTCCGTCGAGCTTGGTCAGCACCAGGCCCGTCACTCCGACGGCGGCATCGAACGCCTTGACCTGCGCCAGCGCGTTCTGGCCAATGTTCGCATCCAGCACCAGCATCACCTCATGCGGGCCGGAAGGCTCCGCCTTGGCAATCACCCGCCGCACCTTCGCAATCTCTTCCATCAGATGAAGCTGGGTTGGCAATCGTCCGGCGGTATCGGCGAGCACGATGTCGATGCCCCGCGCGCGCGCCGCGTTGATCGCATCGAAAATGACCGCTGCGGCATCGCCCCCATCCTGCGCGATGACGGTGACGTCGTTACGCTCGCCCCAGGCCATCAACTGCTCGCGCGCCGCCGCGCGAAACGTATCGCCTGCTGCCAGCAGCACGCTTTTGCCCTGGCTCTGGAAATGTTTGGCGAGCTTGCCAATCGAAGTCGTCTTGCCCGAGCCGTTGACCCCGGCCAGCATGATGATGTAGGGCTTGTGCCCCGACACATCGAGCCCCTCTTCCAGCGGTGTCAGGATCTCCAGCAGGCCGTCGGCCAGCGTCTGGCGTAATTGTTCGGCGCTTTCCAGCCGATCCTTCTTCCAGCGTGTCCGCGACTCTTCGATCAGGCGCTGCGTCACATCCACGCCGCAATCGGCCATCAGCAACGTGGATTCCAGTTCTTCGAGCAGGTCTTCGTCGATCCTGCGTCGCCCGAGCAGGCCCAGCAGCCCGCCACCGAGTTGCTGGCGGGTACGTGCCAGCCCCGATTTCAGGCGCTCCGCCCATGAGACATTAGTGTGCGTATTGGTGCTTTGAGCAGATTTTTTCGAGAAACCAAACATGAGAAATCAGATCATAGAAAAACTTTGACGCGCGCCCAAAAACCCTGGATACGGCTATGATGCCCCGTTCAACATGACACGCAATGAAAAACGCGTGGATTCTAACAGATGCAGGATTGCTCCATGTCTTCCGGTTTTTTCCTCTCCCCCCTGCGCCGCTCGCTCTGGCGTCTGACATTCATTGCCTGCCTGCCGATGGCGCTGCCCGCGCAGGCCAACCCGTTCGAGACCACGCTCGACAATGGCATGAAGGTTGTTGTGCGTGAAGACCGCCGCGCCCCGTCTGCCGTGCACATGCTCTGGTATCGCAGCGGCTCCATGGACGAACCAATGGGAGTTTCCGGCGTTGCGCACGTCCTCGAACACATGATGTTCAAAGGCACGCGCAAGGTCGGCCCCGGTGAATTCAACGCGCGCATCGCCGCCCTCGGCGGACGTGACAACGCCTTCACCAGCCGCGACTACACCGCCTACTTCCAGCAGATTCCCCCCGCCCATCTCGGCACGATGATGGCGCTCGAAGCCGACCGCATGAAAAACCTCGTTCTCACCAACGACGCTTTTTCGAGCGAAATCGAAGTCGTCAAGGAAGAGCGACGGCTGCGTACCGACGACCGTCCTCGCGCGCTCGTCTTTGAACAACTGATGGCAACCGTTTTTCAGGCTCACCCGTACCGTCACCCGGTCATCGGCTGGATGACCGACCTCGAAGCCATGACCGCCGAAGATGCGCGCATCTGGTACCGGAACTGGTACGCCCCCAACAATGCCGTCCTCGTCGTCGTCGGCGATGTCGACCACCGAGCTGTTTTCAAGCTCGCCCGCCAGCATTACGGCACGATCAAGTCCGCAAAACTCCCGATGCGGCGCATCAGCAACGAACCAAAGCAAATCGGCCCCAGATCCGTCATCGTCCGCGCACCCGCTGAACTGGCTTATCTCGCCATGGCCTGGCGCGTTCCGTCCCTGCAAAACCCCCAGACCGACCGTGATGCCTACGCCTTGCAGATGCTGGGCGAAATCCTCGATGGCTACGACGGCGCGCGCCTCAACCGCCGCCTCGTGCGCGAACAACGCATCGCCGTATCTGCCGGCGCCTCTTACAGTGCCATCAGTCGCGGCCCTGGCCTCTTCTTCCTCGAAGGCTCTCCCGCACCCGGTCAGAGCATCGAGGCGCTCGAAACCGCCCTGCGGGCCGAATTGCAGCGCATCCGCGACGAAGGCGTGAGCGAGGCCGAATTGAACCGCGTCAAGAATCAGGCGCTGGCCTCGCGCATCTACTCGCGCGACTCCCTCATGGGTCAGGCCATGGAAATCGGACAACTCGAAAGCAGGGGCTTGTCGTGGCGCGACGAAGCCCGTCTGCTGGCGGGACTGCGCGCTGTGACCGCCGAGGAAGTGCGTTCCGTTGCACGCCGCTACTTCGACGATACCTCCCTGACTGTCGCCCGCCTCGATCCCCAGCCCTTGCCCGCAGTTGGAACGCCCACCGCACCGCAACAGCCCTGATTCCGCTCATTTCAAGGTTTCTTTCGATATGCGCTTTCTCTTCGATTTTTTCACGGCCCTTTCACGCCACCTGCGCACCCCGGCGCTGGCCTCGATCATCCTTGCCGTCTCCGGCATCAGCAGTCCTTTCGCCCAGGCCGCTCCCCGCATCGAACAATGGACAGCCCCCACCGGCGCGAAAGTCCACTTCGTTGCCAGCCGTGCGTTGCCGATGATCGACATCCAGGTTGACTTTGCCGCAGGCAGCGCCTTCGACCCCGCAGAGAAAAGCGGCGTTGCCGGTTTCACCCATGCCATGCTCGACGCCGGTGCGGGCGACCTCGACGAACAGGCTATTTCCGAACGCGCCGCCGACCTCGGACTCATCCTTGGCGGCAGCATGGACAGAGACCGCGCCAGCCTTTCCCTGCGCATGCTCTCGTCCGCCCAGGAACGCGACGAATCCGTGGCGCTGGCCGCCACCGTACTCACCCGTCCCAGATTTCCTGCCGAGATACTCGAACGCGAGCGCGTCCGTTCGCTGGCTAACCTGCGCGAGGCGCTCACCAAACCCGCGCCGCTGGGCGTGCGAGCCTTCACCGCCGCGATTTACGCCGGACATCCCTACGGCGTCAACAGTGATGAAAAATCCATCTCCTCGATCACCCGTGAAGACCTCGTCGGCTTTCATACCCGCTACTACAGCGCGCGTAACGCCTCCATCGCCATCGTCGGCGACCTCGATCGCGCCACGGCTGAAAAAATCGCCATCACGCTGACCCGGAACCTGCCCGCTGGCGGCAACGTCGAAGCGCTGTCCGTGCCCTCCCCGCTCAAGGAAGGCCAGATGATGCGCGTTGCCAATCCCTCCGCCCAGTCTCATATCTTCGTCGGCCAGCCGGGTATGAGCCGCGACGATCCCGACTACTTCCCGCTGCTCGTCGGCAACCACATTCTCGGCGGCGGAGGCTTCACCTCCCGCCTCATGAAAGAAGTGCGCGAAAAACGCGGCTTCGCGTATGACATTCACAGCTATTTCGAGCCTCGCCGCGTCCTTGGCCCCTTCCAGATCGGCCTGCAAACCAAGGGCGCACAAAGCACGCTGGCGCTCGAAGTCGTGCGCAGCACCCTCACCGGCTTCATCTCCGAGGGACCCACCGAAAAAGAATTGCAAGCAGCACGTGACAACATGGTCAACGGCTTCGGTCTGCGGCTTGATTCCAACGCCAAGATTCTCGGTTTTGTCTCCATGATCGGCTTCTACGGCCTGTCTCACGACTGGCTCGAACATTATCCCCGCGCCGTGAGCGCCGTGAGCCGCGAAGCGGTTCGCGACGCCTTTGCCCGCCGCGTACACCCTGATCGTCTCATCACCGTGATTGCCGGTGGAGACGGCGACAAGGACGAAGGCGGCACAGGAACAACCACCCAACCATGAATGCGAACCATCGGGTTCGCATCGTTGGCGGAATGTGGCGTTCGCGGCTCGTTGACGTTGCCGACATCCCCGGCCTCAGACCGACGCCGGATCGCGTGCGCGAAACCCTGTTCAACTGGCTCGGACAGACCCTCGACGGTCTCGCCTGCCTCGACCTCTTTGCCGGTTCCGGCATCCTCGGGTTCGAGGCCGCCTCCCGTGGTGCGGCCTCAGTCACCCTCGTCGAGCAGGATTCCCGCGCCCATGCCGCCCTGCGGCGCAATGCCGAAAAACTGGCCGCCACGCAAATAGAAATCGTGCGGGGTGATGCGTTAGAATTTCTCGCTTCCACGACACGGCAATTCAACGTAGCATTCGTCGATCCGCCTTACCGTCAAAAACTGCTTGAACAAATAATGCCCCTGCTGGGCCGGGTGATACCTCCCGGCAATCTGGCGTATGCCGAAGCCGAAGCGCCGCTCGATCCCCCTGCGGGATGGCGCATCTCCAGGCAAAGCCGCGCCGGACAGGTTCATTTTTACCTTCTCGAACGTACCGAAGCCGCATGAAAGATGCCATAGCCGTTTTCCCCGGCTCCTTCGATCCCTTTACCCTCGGGCACGAAAACCTCGTGAGCCGTGCGGCCTCGATGTTCGAGCAGATCATCGTCGCCGTGGCCGCCAGCCGTCAGGAGACCCTCTTTCCCCTTGAAGAGCGCGTCGAGATTGCTGCCGAAGTATTGCGCCCAATTTCCAACGTCGAAGTCATCGGCTTCGACTGCCTGCTCGTCGATCTCCTGCGCGAACGCAAGGCACACATCGTCATACGCGGGGTACGCACGCTGGCCGATTTCGAATACGAAGCCCGGATGGTGGCGATGAACCACAAACTCTACCCCGCAATGGAAACCGTGTTCTTGCTCCCAGCCGAAGAACACAGTTATCTTTCAGCCAGCATCGTGCGCGAAATCGCCCGTCACGGCGGCGACGTCAGTCAATTCGTGCCCGAAGCTGTTTTTTCACGTCTGCAACGCAAGTTCTGCAAATTCTGATTCAAAGGAAGGAACCAACGACATGTCTCTGATGATTACCGATGAATGTATCAACTGCGACGTCTGTGAACCCGAGTGCCCCAACAGCGCGATTTCACAGGGCGACGAAGTCTATATTATCGATCCCGCAAAATGCACCGAATGCGTCGGCCATTTCGACGACCCGCAATGCATAGCCGTCTGCCCGGTCGATTGCATTCTCAAGGATCCGGATCACGAAGAAGCACAGGACGAACTGCTTGCCAAATTCCACAAGCTCAATCCTGCCTGAGCGGGATAGCAGGCTGTTTTTTCGGGGCGGTTCATAAGGGCTGCTTCCCGGCCCCGTGTGAGAAGTGAGCACGGGTGCCTTGAAACCTCCCTTCTTTCGCTGTGCGGGAGAAGGGGGGTTTTGTGTTTGGGGAACCAGGAAAAATCCACGCTTTCACATGGCGAAAGAAAATGAAGTTACGTGCCTCTCAGGAGAGTTTCCCGCTGATCTATTTCAACACTATTTTGCGAATGCGATGGTTGCTGGTATCCGCTACATAGAGGTTGCCTGCTTCATCTATCGCTATGCCGAAAGGTTCATTGAACTGCGCGACGCTTCCCGGCCCATCGGCAAAACCTTGCCTGCCGTCGCCAGCAAGGGTACTGACTTCTCCTTTCTTTGATACCTTGCGGATGCGATGGTTACCAAAATCCGCCACATAGAGATTACCCGCCTTGTCCATCGCAACACCGCAGGGGCCTAAAAACCTTGCAGCGCCTCCGATGCCGTCGGCAAAACCTGACTTGCCGCCGACAAAGGTGCTGGTCCAATTCCAGTCTCTCTCCGGTGTTATCTTGCGAATGAGACAGGTCCCAGGTTCTCTTATGCTCTCAGATGCCGTTACATAGAGGTTGCCCGCCGCGTCTATTGCGATGCCGCAAGGAGAACCAAGCCGCTCAGGGCCGCTTCCCTTCCTGCCGTCGACAAAGGTGCTGACCTCACCGACCGGCGTTACCTTGCGGATACTGTAGCTGTAGTAATCCGCCACATAGAGATTACCTGCTCTGTCTATCGCGATGCCTGTGGGCCAATTAAACCATGCGGCGCTTCCCTTGCCGTCGGCAAAACCCCGTTTACTGCCAGCAAGGGTACTGACCTCTCCTTTCGACGTTATCTTGCGGATGTTGTTGTTACCCCGATCCGTCACATAGAGGTTACCCGCTCTGTCTATCGCGATGCCTTCGGGTCGGTCAAACTGTGCGGCATTTCCAGTGCCGTCAGCATTGCCCGACACGCCGCTGCCCGCAAAGGTGCTGACCTCCCCTTCCGGCGAAATTTTGCGGATGCGGTGGTTGAAGGTGTCCGTCACATAGAGATTACCCGCCTTGTCCATAGCGATGCCGGAAGGTTCATTGAACCGTGCGGCACTCCCCACATCATCAACAAAACCCTGCTCGCCTCCGGCAAGGGTGCTGACAGTAACCGTCGGAGCGGATGGTGATCGGGCGAGGATTAGAAGACCAAGCGCGAGGACAACGGAGAGAAATATGAGAAGGGCCGATTTCGTTTTCATGGGAGCAATGGACGGTTCCAGCAAATGGCGTGAATTGAATCCGACTTACAGGAGGGTAGCGCCCCTGCCTCGCATTATGGCTAATTCCACCTGAAAAGCCTTTTAAGAAAAGAATTGTTATTTCTCATGGCTTCTACCTTGAGTTCGTCGATAGATCGGGAGACGTACCCAGAGTCGGGCGGCATCAATAAAATACCGGAGTCCCACTCATTGCCGGAAAGATATGGGCCAAAGGGTCTTTCTTTCAATATATCCTCGGCTTCCCCAAGCTGAGCCCAGCCCGCTTCATAGACCACGCCTTCGGACATTATGAAAATGTGCTGACCGCCTTCGCAGACGCCAACACAGAATTTTACATTCCTCAACCTATTGAATGCCTGTGTATTATGAAGATTGTTTTTATTATCCTGCCGGTTGTATCCAACAACCGCTCCGTCCAGAGGAATTTTCCAACGAAGCGTGGGGTCGGGATTTCTCCCGTAATATTTCTTTGTGTCGCGCGCTTCCACCCAGGTCGCTCGATGCTCCCCTGGGTTGTTCCGAGTCTTTGGCTCGTTGACATCGGGATTCCAGTAATGCGCTTTCCAGCGCAGTTTCTCATTGTTTATCTCTTCAACCAGAAATTTCGCCAGATACATGCCACTCTGATGCTTATGTTCTTCACCTGGAATTCCCGAATAATGCCCGTCGATCATTCTTTTTAAACGCAGCACAACATTATCCGCAGCAATTTTTATGCTGTTGTTGTTTTTGCCAAACCCCTCGTAACCCTGAATCAGCACGTCAAGGACAAACATCGTGCAATTCGTCTTGAACAGTTCCCTGGCGGCAACCCTTCTGATCAACTCTTCGCGTTCTTTCTTTTCCTGTTGCCACGCCTGATCCGTCCTCCCCCAGTTGGCGGGCCGTGTCAATTTCAGGCGTTCGCTGCCCACGTAAGAATCTTCATTGGCGTAGAAATTCTTCTTGGCCTCAAGGCAGTAGTAGCTCAACGTTCCGGGTGTGGCTGAATTACTCATAAGGGTTTTCCTGAAAAGTGGTGTCAATTGTGAAGTAGAATTAATTTTCCATCAGTTATCACCGAGGCATATTCGATCATAACATTACTTATTCATAAAACATCAACGGGCTATAAAAGTGAGTACGAGTGCCTCGAAGCCTCCCTTCTTTCGCTGTGCGGGAGAAGGGAGGTTTTGTGTTTGGGGTAATCGTGCTGCATGCGGCCAGCGTTCGGTTGGTCTTGCGGTTGCATCTCACGCTGGCGCGTGCAGGCGTTACGCTTCATGGGTCGCGCACTGAATTGGCGCTGTGCTTGACTTTGCGCTCAAGCGGACTACCTATGACAGCCGCTCACACGGCGGCGTGTTTCGCTGTTATGGTGAGATCGAACCCAAGCGCACGAATCACCTTTAGCAGCGTATCGGCAGAGGGGACACGGTTCCCGGAAAGCCCCTTGTAAAGACTCTCACGGCTCAGTCCGGTATCTCTGGCAAGCTGCGTCATACCGCGTGCGCGGGCTACATCACCAAGCGCCGCAGCAAGCATAACAGGGTCGTTTTCTTCCAGAACGAGGGTGAGGTATTCAGCAATGGCATCTTCACTATCAAGATGCTCCGTGATGTCAAAGCGTTTCAGGCTGGAAATTTTGATTTTTTCGGTCATGGCTCAACCTCCAAAGTAGCCGCCAATTCGATAGCTTTTGCAATGTCGTTGCTTTGTGTGGACTTATCCCCGCCCCCCAGCATCACAACCAGCGCACCCCCGCGCAACGTGTAGTACATGCGCCAACCAGGGCCGAAGAACTCACGCATTTCCCACACCTTTTCGCTTACCCGTACCACGTCACCAAGGTTTCCAAGCTCTGCCTTGCGTAGCCGCGTAACAAGCCTCCTTCGGGTAGAAATGTCCCTCAGGCCGATGATCCACTTCTCAAAACCCGGGAGCATGAGTATCGTGTACATTGCATGATCGTAGCCTGTTGGCTACATATTGGTCAAGCAAACTGCGAGGTGAAC
>JAITWP010000026.1 GCA_031285365.1 Azoarcus sp. | reverse complement strand
CCAGAGTTCACTTATGTGTTTCGACTGATTCTCAGAAAAAAAGTTATCATTTCCTCATAGTGCTAACACAGTTGTTTTTATAACCGAGCGGAGTATTTACTGCGCGGTAAGGACTGAATATTTACATATAACTCATGTTAATTTTCATACTGAAAGGGTCACATGACACTACATAAGGGGGGCAGAGGTACAGCTCCCTCATTCTTAACCTCGGCACTAGATGAAAGTGAGTGGAGGGCTGTATTGGCAGGTCGACCAGATAAAGTCCGCGAAAACCCCCGCAAACCAGGATGCAACCCGGACGGGGGTGCTGCGTTCCCGTTCGTTGTGGGATGCCACGCTGACCCTGTCACCGGATGTGCTGGCCGATGGCCGCACGCACCACCATGAAATTACGGGGCCGAACAATCAAACCCTGATGGTGCTGGAACGTGTCGTGCAGTCGGACGAATCCGACGAAAACCAATGGCGTCTGATCGTCGCGGCCAACATGGAAAGCGTCGAGGAGGCCGACACCCGGTTTTCCGGGCTGCTGGCTTTGTCCCTGGGTGTTTTGTTCGTGCTGCTCATGCTGGCGGCCATCTGGCAAATCCATGTGGGGCTTGCTCCGCTACGCCGTCTGCGGGCCGCCCTGCGGCAAATCCGGCACGGCAAGGCGCACCAGCTCTCGGGGGATTACCCGCAGGAAGTGCAACCCCTGGTAGATGATTTCAATCAGGTTTTGAATCGCAATGCCGAGATCGTTTCCCGCTCCCGCTCTCAGGCCGGCAATCTGGCGCACGCCATCAAGACCCCGTTGGCCGTTCTGCAACAGGCCGGAGAACTCGCCCGTCAGACCCCCGAGACGCGGGAATTGGCCCAATTGCTGCTGGAACAGGTCGAAATCGCCGGACGGCAGGTCAATTGGCATCTGGCGCGTTCCCGCGCCGCCGCTGCGGGAGTGCCCGGTCATGCGACGCCCCTTGCCCCTGTGCTGGCCTCCCTGATACAGGCGATGAAAGTGGTCTACGCCGAACGCGGCATTGAAATAAATTGGGAAGCGCCTGCCCCGGCAGTGGTTTTTGCCGGAGAAACGCAGGACTTGCAGGAAATGCTGGGCAATCTGCTGGACAACGCCTGCAAATGGGCCAGGAGCCGGGTCGTTGTCGAAGCGGCTTGTCAGTCCTCGGAACTGATCATCGACATCGGAGACGATGGGCCGGGAATATCGCCGGAAGTCATGAATTCGGCGTTGCAGCGCGGTGTTCGGCTGGACGAATCGACTCCGGGTAGCGGGCTGGGCCTCTCGATTGTCACCGAACTGGCAACGCTGTATCGCGGCAGGCTTGAGTTTTCGTCCTCGCCGGAGTTGGGAGGATTGCAGGTTCGGCTCATTTTGCCAGCGCAATCAGCCGTTCCAGCGCAATTGTGACGGCCTGATGGCGGACGGCTTCGCGGTCGCCGAAAAAGCAATGGACTTTCGCATCGCCATTGCCATTGCGCTGCTGCCATGCCAGCCATACCATGCCAACAGGTTTGGCGGTACTGCCGCCGTCCGGCCCGGCAATGCCCGTGATGGCGATTGCCACGTCGGCGTGGCTGTGGGCAATGGCGCCGTCGGCCATTTCCAGTGCCGTCTCTTCGCTCACCGCGCCGTGGCAGGCGAGTGTTGCAGGACTTACGCCAAGGAGTTCCACCTTGGATTCATTGGAGTAGGTCACGAAGCCGCGATCGAACCAGCCCGAACTGCCCGCTGTGGCTGTGATGGCCCCGGCGAGCAGGCCGCCGGTGCAGGATTCCGCCGTGGCAAGCGTCCAGCCTCGCGCGGATAGTATCTGCCCCAGAAGGGAGGAGAGTTCGGCGTGTTCCCGATCCATGCTCAGGCTCCGGTTCCGAAGGCGTGGAGACGGACGAGCACGGCCAGCGTCAACAAGGCATAGGCGGCAGCGAGCAGGTCATCCAGCATGACGCCGAAGCCGTTCTTGAAGCGGTTGTCCGCCTGACGGATCGGCGGCGGCTTGAGAATGTCGAACAGGCGAAAGAGCGCCACCGCGATGGCCTGCCAGATAAGGCCCGAAGGGGTGAAGACGAGCACGAGCCACATCGCCACCATCTCGTCCCAGACAATCGCCCCGTGGTCGGGAACGCCAAGCGCCTTGCCGGTGTAATGAGCGGCGAAAATGCCGACTACGAAACAGACAAGGAGAAACGCCAGAAAAGCCGCCGTATTCGGCAGCAGGGCGCACAGAAGCGGATAGAGCAGCCAGGCCGCCAGCGTGCCCGCCGTTCCGGGCGCGAACGGCGACAGGCCGGAGCCGAAGCCGAGCGAGATCAGATGAACGGGATGAAAAAGAAGCCGGGGAGAGGGGCGAGGCTCCATGATGGCGAGCTTGAAGAGGCTGTGCAAAAGAGTGCCCGGATAGTAGCACGGCACGGAAAAGTCCCGGTTATCAGGGTGTTTTTGTACCCTCGCGCTCTTGATCGAGTCTTTAACGGCTTGCGCTTTGAATGGTATTCTCGGTGAATGCTGCTCACGGGGCAGTCAAAAAACCAGGAGAAATATTACGTCTCAGGATCATTTACCCATCCAGGAAGCCGTTGAACAGGGCAGGACGAGCAGCGCAAAGAACAAGACCGTTGCCGTCATTCCTGTGTACAACCACGGCGAAACTGTGGGAGATGTTGTAACTACGCTACGCGGCTATGGCCTGCCTGTCATCCTGGTTGATGACGGCAGCGAC
>JAITWP010000140.1 GCA_031285365.1 Azoarcus sp. | reverse complement strand
GGTGGTTGTCGGCGCATCGTTCATCATGATTGCGTTTTGCGGCCATCTCCGCGCCACAGGCATGATGCGTGGCGCGGCATGGATACCCTGTCTGGCGGCGGCGTTTGTTCTGGGATATGCCTGGGCGGCATGGCGGGCCGATTTCCGGATGGTGGATTCGCTCGACTCTGCTCTCGAAGGCCGCGACCTGCTTCTTACCGGCGTGGTTGCCTCGCTGCCCGAGGTGCGGGGCGATGGAGTTCGTTTCGTGTTCGAGGTGGAACGCACGGATACAGCCGGATTCAAAGATGCCCCGGATCACGTCAACGTACCAAACCGGGTATTGCTGTCCTGGTACGCCGGACGCGGCGCGTCCGGTCGGGAGGCGTTGCCCTCGGTGCAACCGGGAGAGCGCTGGCAGTTGCCGGTACGCTTGCGACGGCCGCATGGCGCGGCGGCTCCCGGCGTGTTCGATTACGAAGCCTGGTTGCTGGAGCGGGGATTGCGGGCAACCGGGCATGTCCGGGGAAACGGCGAGTTGATTTCGGCAGAACCCAGTGGCTGGATGAACCACGTCCACCGCGTGCGGGCGCGTATCCGCAGCAATTTTGAAACGGCGCTCCCGGAAGCGCCGTATCGTGGAATCCTGGTGGCGCTCACCGTGGGCGACCAGAGCGCGATCAGCCCGGAACAGTGGGAAATCCTGCGGCGCACGGGGGTAACGCACCTGATAGCCATATCGGGAATGCACATCACACTGGTGGCGCTGGCAGTGGGAGGGCTGTTCATACTGATATGGCGCAGGTTTCCCCGGCTCGTGTTGCGCTGCCCTGCGCGGCAGGCCGGTGTGGTGATGGGGCTGGCGGCGGGAGGAACTTACTCGCTGCTTGCCGGAATGGGCATTCCGGTACAGCGTGCCCTGGCAATGCTCACGGTGGCGGCCCTGTGCATGGCCGTGCGGCGGGATACCAGCGCGCGTAATGTGTTGTCCCTGGCTCTACTGGCCGTGTTGGCGGTTGATCCCTGGGCGCCGCTAACGGCGGGGTTCTGGCTCTCTTTTGGTGCGGTGGCAGTGATTCTGCTGACGCTCAATGGTCGTATCCGGGTCGAACGGGGTTGGCGTCCGGCGGTCAGGATTCAACTGGCTATCACACTGGCGACCGTCCCGGTATTGGTGGCTTTGTTTCAGGGTTTTTCGCTCGCATCGCCGCTTGGCAACGCCTTTGCCATTCCGATAGTGAACTTCGCCATTACGCCGCTCGTCCTGTTGGCGGCGATCTTTCCCGCAGGCTGGCTGCTCGAATTCACGCACATGCTTACCGCGTGGATGATGGCGGGCTTGCAGTGGTTGTCGGGGTTTTCGCTGGCCTTGCTTGAACATCCTCTGCCGCCGCCGTGGCTCCTGGCGGTTGCGTCGATAGCGGTGTTGTTGTTGATCCTGCCGCGCGGCACGCCCGGGCGACTTGCTGCGCTGGTAGTCCTTACCGGTTTTTTCCTCTGGCATCCGGAGCGACCCCAAACGGGCGATTTTCGCGTTGCCGTGCTCGATGTCGGACAGGGGTTGGCGGTGCATGTGCAGACCGCGCGCCACGATCTGCTCTACGACAGCGGCCCGTTCTTTGGCGAGACGAGCGATGCGGGGGAACGGATCGTTGCGCCATACCTGCGTGCGATGGGAGTAGAGCGGCTTGATGCGGCACTGATCTCGCACGACGACGGCGATCACGCGGGCGGACTGGAAAGCGTGCGGATGCGCGTCAAAATCGATGAAATCTTCGCGGGTGGCGAGACGATCGAAACTGAACCGCCTGTGAAGCCTGGCGCGTGGAATGCACGCGAGGCACGGCTCGCGCCTGTGAGCGGAACACCGTGCATCACCGGGTTGAGTTGGCAATGGGACGAAGTCGACTTCACCGTGCTCGCGCCCGCCCGCCTGTCCGGAAAACGGCGCGGCAATACCGAATCCTGCGTATTGCGGGTGAGCACGGCGGCAGGCTCGTCACTGCTTTTGACCGGCGATCTCGATCAGGCGGGCGAAATCGAACTGACACGGCAGCATGGCCCGGTATTGAAGAGCACGGCGGTGTTGGCCGGACACCACGGTAGCCGTTCATCGTCTTCCCTAGCTTTCGTCGAAGCGACTGATCCTGAGGTGGTGATTTTCTCGTCGGGTTACCGTAACCGGTACGGCCATCCACATCCGCATGTCCTGGCCCGTTGGGCAAGAACGGCTGCCCGTCCGTATCGCACGGACTCTGACGGTACTGTGTTGCTCGAAACCGAAGGCGGACGGATGAGAACCAGCGTCTGGCGGGAAGTTCATCCGCGCTACTGGCACGGGCGCTGAATTTCTGCGGGACTGAAAATAGTCAACCCCGGCGTGTTGCCAATGTGAACATTGGCGCTAGAATTGCGTGAATTTTACTTTTTGCGTTGAAACGGGTCTGGCTTCGATTTCCGGCATCCATGGCGGGCTGAGCAAGGCAAATTTTTCATGGAACTAAAGGCTCCACTTCAACCGTATCAATAATTTTCCGGTTGTCAGAATAGGGGTCGTTCAAAAAGAGGAAGGAGTTCTCATGTTGAAATATGTACGTATCTCTGCATTGTGTGCGGCGGCGCTGTTTGTATCGGGTGGAGCGTTGGCGGCAGGGACGATCAAGATCGGTTTTCCTATCCCCCTGACGGGCGAAATTCCCAAGGTTGGGGAATCTTCCAAGTACGCTGCGGAACTCTTCCGTGAAGAAGTCAATGCCAAGGGCGGACTCGAAGTCGGCGGCAAGAAGTATCGGCTGGAGTTCATCTACGAGAACAACGAGTCCAAGCCTGACGCTGCCGTCAACGTCACGCTCAAACTGATTGACCGCGATAAAGTTCTGGCCATCATCGGCCCGCAGTCTTCCCGACAGGCGGTTCCTGCCGGAGCCGTGGCGAACGACAATGAAACGCCGATGATCACGCCCTGGTCGACGAACCCGGAGGCCACGAGGAATCGTCCCTGGGTGTTCCGTGCGGCGTTCCTCGATGATTTCCAGGCTCCCGTCGCGGCAAATTTCGCTGCCGAACAGTTCAGTGCCAAAAAGGCGGCCGTTCTCTTCGAAATTTCCAACGACTATTCAAAGGGATTGGCGGATAACTTCAGAGCCGAATGGGAGAAGAAGAACGGAAAAGGCTCCGTGACGGCTTTCGAGTCTCACGGCCCGAAGGATCAGGATTTTTCCGCCCAGTTGACGAAGATTATCGCGTCCAAGCCGGATTTCATTTTCCTGCCGGAAAACTACAGTTTCGTTGCGCTGATCGTGCCGCAGGCGCGTGACCTCGGTTACAAGGGGCCGTTCATGGGCTCCGACGCCTGGGGTTCCGCCGAGTTGATGAAACTTTGCAAGGATGCCTGCAAGGGACTGTTCTTCTCCACCCATTACGCGGCCGCTGGCGCGCAAGGGGCCACCAAGGAATTCATCGACAAGTACAACAAGAAGTACGGCTACGTGCCGGATGACGTTGCCGCCCTGACATGGGATGCGGTGGCCCTGATTGCGGAAGCCATCCAGAAGGTCGGCTCCGTCGACAAGAACACCCGCAAGATGCGCAAGGCGATCCGGGACAATCTGGCCTCCGTCAAGGAGTTCAAGGGCATCACGGGGAACATGCGCTTCGACGAGCAGGGCGATCCCATCAAGTGTGCCGTCATCGTGGAAATCGACCAGAAGGGAGAATTCACCTTCAAGAAATCCGTTTGCCCGTAATGCCGTGAAACAATAAACCGGGTTTTCCGTCGCCACTGCTTCGTCTGGCAGCGGCGGCGGAAGGCGCGCAAAAAACAACACAGGAAACAGGGGCATGGAGTTCTTCCTGCAACAATGCGTGAATGCCCTGCAATGGGGCAGCTTTTACGCTCTGATTGCCTTGGGTTACTCGCTGGTATACGGCGTTCTGCGACTCATCAATTTCGCTCACGGCGATGTTTTCATGGTCGGGGCCTATCTGGCCTTTTTCGTTGCTACCGGACTGCTTGCACCAGAGGGGATGTTCGGCTTTTCCCGCGAACTGACGCTGATTCTGACCGTTCCGGTGACGATGATCCTCACTTCCATGGTGGGGGTGACGCTGGAGCGGGTCGCGTATCGGCCCCTGATGCGCAAAGGGGCGCATCGGCTTTACGTGGTCATCACCGCGCTGATGTGCGGCCTCATCCTGCAAAACGGCAATCTGGCCCTGCTCGGCGCCAGCCGCAGGACGCTGCCCGAGCTCATGGACAAAACCGTCCATAACGTAGGCGGCATCGCCGTAACCGATCTCAAGCTGCTGGTCGTTCTTGCGGCCATTCTGGTTTTTTTCGCGCTGCACTTCATTGTGACGAGAACTCGCATGGGCATGGCGATGCGCGCCGTGTCCTGGGACAGGTTCGCGCTGCCGCTCATGGGCATCC
>JAITWP010000068.1 GCA_031285365.1 Azoarcus sp. | reverse complement strand
CGAACTGCTCGGGCTGCTGCGCGAACTGTATCGGACACGCACCGTCACTTCATTGCTGCCTCAGGCAGTGACGCTCTTCAAACAAACGGTGCACGCCGAATGTCGCAGGAACAGGTTCTCCGATTACTGGAGCCCCAACGTCGGCCTGCTTTCCCTACGCATGACCGAAAGCGCCAGCAAACGAGGCGAAAAATTCATCACGACCACCCGTCGCGAGTATTTCGGCATGCTTCTTTCGGCAGCGCTCGGCGGTTTCATCATCGCCTTCATGTCCGCTTTCAAAATCATGATTGGCGCACTGCAACTGCCTCCACTCTCCGAGGCTTTGTGTTTTTGCCTGAATTACGGCATCGGCTTTGCGCTCATCCATTTCCTGGGCGGCACGGTGGCGACCAAGCAACCCGCGATGACCGCCAATGCCATCGCGGCCTCCATCGGCGAGGTTCGCGGCAAGACGCGCAATCTCGAAGACCTCGCAACAGTCGTCGTGCGCACCCTTCGCAGCCAGTTCGCCGCCATCGTCGGCAATCTCGGCCTCTCCATACCCATGGCGATTCTGTTTTCGTTCGCTTTTCTGCATTTCGCAGAGGTAGCCTTTATCGACACCATCAAGGCCGATGTCCTGTTCGCCAGCGTCGACCCCCTGAGCGGCGCACCATTTTTCGCGGCAATCGCCGGGGTGTGCCTCTTTCTGTCCGGTCTCATCTCCGCCTATTACGACAACCTGACAGCCTACAACCGTATCTCGGAACGGCTGGCGCAACTGCGCTGGCCCCGGCGGCTATTCGGTAATGCGATCTCGCAACGCTTCACGGTTTATGTCGAAAACAACCTTGGAGCACTGGCGGGCAACTTCTTTTTCGGCTTCCTGCTTGGGGGCGCCACCGCGCTGGGCACGTTGTTTGGCCTGCCGCTGGACATTCGCCATATCGCCTTTTCTTCCGCCTATGTCGGCTACGCCGCTGCAGCCTACGATTTTGCCGTGCCCGCTGCCCTGGTCGGCGTTACGGCTGCGGGCATCCTGCTGATCGGCCTGATGAACCTGCTCGTCAGCTTCTCTCTCGCACTCTACGTGGCGATGCGTTCGCGCGGTATCACCTTCGCCCAGGGCCGCGTTCTCTGCATCCTGGTGTTACGTCGTTTTTTCAAACGCCCACTGGATTTCTTCTTTCCTCCGCGCGAAACATCCATCCCAACACCCGAAAACGGCACCGCACCCCCAGGCAATGGCACCAACGGGTCTTCCTCCTGACTTCCGGATGACGGGCCATGTCCATTGAAATAGAACTCAAACTCTCGTTCCCAGCCGCCGCCCTGCCGGAAATCACGCACCACCCGCTCATCGCGTTCGCGCCGCACGAGGGAGAACCTGAGACGCTCGACAACACCTATTTCGATACCCCCTCGCTCGCGCTCAAAGCGCACGGGATTGCCCTGCGGCTGCGACAGCAGACGGGAGGAATGGTACAAACGGTCAAATGCTCAGCGGCACAGCCCATCAACGGACTAACCCGGCGGCCGGAATGGGAAACGCCTTGGCGCGGGCATTTCGACTTCTCCGGCGTCACCGATGCCGATGCCGCCGCCCTGCTCATGCGCGTGCAGAATGACCTCGTCCCGGTCTTCATCACGCGCTTTTTGCGTGATGTCCGCCATATCCGGCCGCGTCCCGGCGCGCACATCCTTGCCATGATCGACACCGGCCTCATCGAGGCAGGAGAGAACAAAGTCCCGATTCACGAACTGGAACTTGAACTGGTCGAAGGCAACGAAGACGATCTTGTCCGCCTCGCCGAAGAATTGCGAAAAACCCTGCCCCTGATGTTTGAAAACGTCTCCAAGGCGCAACGCGGCTACAGACTCGTTACGAACGGCCATATTGAGACCAACGCTACATAACGACAGGCGTTTTGCCTCGCCATGATGACAAGTGTGATGTTTCTCCTCACCCGGAGTATCTAAAACAGCAGAAATTGTTCTTCTCCGTCGTTAACGACGAGCGTATGCTCTGCCCTCGTTCGAGTATCGCTGACAACTCATACGAACCATCCCCTGGACAACCCCAAATGGTAATCATCCCGAACGGCACCTTGCGCATCGTCGACGGCATCAAGCGCGTCTACTACGATGGCTACTGGATCAAGGCCTACGATCCGCCCGCCGACTCGTTGCGGGCCAAGAAGGTCCTGATCCAGGCAACGACCCGGCGTTTGTTCAACCACGTCGAACACGGGATCAACATCCCCGGCAAGCGCCTGGGTGAAACCCGGGAGGCTTTCGAGAAAGAACAAGCTCCATCAAGAAAGCGCGTCAAGGGCGCCATGCTGGCCGGGGCGCTGTTCAACCGCGCCTCCGACATCTTCTCCAAGCTCGTGGAGTTGCAGGAACAGGGCATCGAAATCGACGAGGACAACGCCCTGATGCGCGAATGCGGAGATTGCCTCCAGGAGGCGCTCTCCCTGGGCCGGATGGTTCTGCATCGCAGCGGTGAAGAAGGCATCGACGAACTGTGGGGCGAGCCTTTCCGCGCGTTCTCCATTCCGGTGGAGGCTTTCTACGAGAGCCGCTACATCAAGATCGCCCAGACGCTACGCGACATCGATCGCATCTCCGACGCGATGGTGCTCACCTTCGCCAACGACCCGCTCTTTTCCGACGCGCCGACGATCATTCGCCGCTTCACCGACGAAGCCAAAAACAAATGCGAAACCCTGCGCACCGACGAAAACATTTTTGACGTCTGGACCGGTTTCGTTGTCGCTTCGGAGCAGCTTGGCGCTTACGCGCCGTCCATGCCCGCGCAGCCGGACGCACCGTTGATGCGCCACGCCGCCGATGGCATCCGCCTCATCAAGCAGGGACGCGCACTCGTCACGTATCTTTCCCGCGCCAGAGTAACGATGCCCCGGAGCACCAAGGACTATCTTGAGCGCTGCGAAGACTATCAGCGCATCTACCACCCGCTCATCCCGGTTCCCGCCACCGCTTCCGCCTGAAGGCTCTCGAGTCTTCAGGCGATGATGCCGCCCCCCAGGCATACCTGCGACTCGTAGAGCACCACGCTTTGCCCCGGCGTGAGCGCCCATTGCGGTTGGGCGAAGACGATTTCGGCACGATCTTCTTCCAGCAGGTCGATCACACAGGGCATATCCGGAGCGCGATAGCGCGGCTTGGCAGCGTAGACCCAATGCGCGTGAGGGCGGCGGCCCGCGATCCAGTTGAGATCGAGCGCAGTGAGGCGATTCTTGAGCAAGGCCGGATGATCGCGCCCCTGTACGACGGTGAGCACATTGGCGGCCACATCCTTTCCGGCCACGTACCAGGCTTCGTGCTCGCCCGCCGCGTCCTGCCGCTCCCGGATGCCGCCGATGCCGAGCCCCTTTCTCTGCCCGACGGTGTGGTACATCAACCCCTGATGCTCGCCAAGGACACGGCCATCGTCGAGATTGCGGATCTCGCCGGGTCGGGTCGGCAGGTAGCGCATCAGAAATTCGCGGAAGGGCCGCTCGCCGATGAAACAGATTCCGGTTGAATCTTTTTTGGCAGCAACCGGAAGTCCGGCTTCGGCAGCAATGCGGCGCACTTCCCGCTTGGTGAGCGCACCGAGCGGGAACAGGGTCTTTGCCAGTTGCGCCTGGGTGAGACGATAAAGGAAGTAGCTCTGGTCTTTCGTGCCGTCCTCGGCCTTGAGCAACTGGAATTCACGACTGCCGCCGCCTTCCCACGCGCGTACCTGGGCATAGTGCCCGGTGGCGATACACTCGGCCCCCATGTCCATCGCATGGTCGAGAAAACAGCGGAACTTGATCTCGGAATTACACAGGATGTCCGGATTCGGAGTGCGTCCAGCCTCGTATTCGCGCAGGAAATCGGCAAACACCCGTTCCTTGTACTCGCGGCTGAAGTTCATGACTTCGAGGTCGATGCCGATCACGTCGCACGCTGAAGCCGCATCGATCAGATCCTGACGGGACGAGCAATAGCCGTCACCATCGTCGTCTTCCCAGTTCTTCATGAAAAGGCCGCTCACCGCGTAGCCCTGACGCTTGAGCAGCAAAGCGGCCACAGCGGAATCGACCCCGCCGGAGATGCCCACGACCACCCTCATGCCGTCCATGATATTCGACGCACTCATGAAGGGTTTCCGTCGTCTCGATCGTAATGATGCAGCAGTTCCAGCCCGTAGCGCCGCCCGGCCAGCCAGTCTTCCACGCATTGCAGGACGAGCGGGGTGCGGTGACGCGCGCGCGTGGCCCGGAGTTCGTCGAGCGTCATCCAGACCGTTCGCACGATGCCATCATCGAGCACGCGAACCGGGTCAACCTCCCCTGTCCGGCCAGCAAAGGCAAATCGCAGGTAGGTGGCACCCTTTTGCGGAGATCGGAAGAG
>JAITWP010000167.1 GCA_031285365.1 Azoarcus sp. | reverse complement strand
CGTCTATCACAACGGCTCGCCGCCCGTACCCGGCGACAATGGTTTGCGGACGGCAACATTGCCCGCTCTTCTTCAATGGAACGACACACGCTGGCGGCCCGAGGCTGGCAATCCGAATTTCGCCGGCGTGTTTTCACTGGCTTTCCTGAGTTAATCAATAATGATGATGACCATACGCAACTCCTTCATAACACTTTGCGTTCTGCTGTTTTTCGTCGCGCCTCTGAACCTGCGGGCACAGCAGGACGTGGGCGAGCGCAGCAACTACTCTCCGGCAACCGGCGGAGAATTCTTCGTCCTGACTGATACGCAGTACGGCACAAACGATGAAGCCCTGCTTCGTGTCGAAATCCCGGCATCGCGCGGCAAAGATACGGTTGCCCGGTACGGCGGAATTGATATCGCGCTGTACCGCGTCCCCGATCCACTTGGTTTCCTGAAAGCACAAAAGAACCCGCACCGCGTCGACGTGACGGCGCGTCCACGCGATGAAGGCGTGGCCAATACGCTTTCTTACCTGTGGAGCAACGCCTGGAACAAATCTCGCCGCGCCTGGCGCGATCTCTTTTCGGACAAGGCCCGTCTTTCGGTGACGGAAACCGTCCCGACGCTGAAAACCCGCTTTGCGCAACCCGATTACCGCCCGGCCAACGTTTTCAAGCCTCTGGAAGGGTTCGACCTGATCGACCGTTTCCGTTACCCATTGATGGCGGCCAAACCCATCGATCCGCTGGAAAAGGCGCAAGGGGTGCACCTTGCCGGTTCCAGCAGCAATTTCAGGCCGAAAAACGACGGCAATTTCTATGTGCCGCTCGGCAAACTCCGACCCGGCCTCTATATCGCCGAGGCCATGCTCGGTACGCGCCGTGCCGTAACGCTCGTCTTCGTCTCGGATACCATCGCCATCACCAAGCTCGCTCCCGGCTCGCTCACGGTATGGACGGCACACCGTACCGATGGCCGTCCGGTGCTCGGCGCAAGTCTGCAATGGACCGATGGCCGTGGCGTGCTGGCTCAATCGACGACCGACTCCAACGGGCTTGCCACGCTCACGCACACCAGCCCGGAACGCACCTACCTGCTCGGGCAGGACGCGGCAGGCGGCGTTTTCGTGTCCGAGAATTTCTATTACGACAGCGAAATCTACGACACCAAGCTCTACACGGTCACGGATCGGCCCCTCTACCGACCCGGCGACGAAGTCCATCTGAAGTTCCTGGCGCGCGAGTACCAGGCAGCCAATCAGTCCACGCCCGCCAAGGCAGGCGGGTTGGATATCGTTGTTCTTGACCCTCATGGCTCACCAGCCTGGTCAGGCAATGCGCAACTCACCTCGGATCGGGGCAGCGATGCCATGTTCCGTCTGCCGCCGGATGCCGTGGCAGGCGGCTACGAAATTCGCGTCAAATACCAGGGCAAAACCTATGGGGCTGCCTTCCGTGTCGCCGAATACGTGAAGCCGCACATGGAAATTGCGATCACTCCCGACAACGCCAATTTCAAGACCGGAGAACCAGTCTCCGGCACGATCCGTCTCACCTACCCGAACGGCGATTCGGTGAAAAACGCTGCCATCGATCTGACCCTGCGCGCGCAGGTCCTGACGATGGTGCAGGGCGAGATGCGTTATGGTGGCCTTTTCCCGGTCGAACAGGCTACCGTGACCCTGACCTCGGATGATCGGGGCGAAGCGAAATTCTCACTGCCTCCCGCGAAAGAACCTTCGCGGCTCATTCTTTCCGTGCTCGCCACCGACGGCGCGGCCTATCGGGTGCGGAAAACGAGCGAACTTCTGATCGAACGTGCGGCGGCGAACTGGAAACTGATCAGCGAGCGCAAATTCTCGATGCCTTCCAGCCTCGTAACTTTCCGATTGGAACCGGAAGGCTTTGAGAAAGCCGATCCGCCTACGCAATGGGAAATCATCCGCCTCGAAGACCAGAAGAAAACGAGCGGCCCATTCGATGCCGCTGCCCGTGAATGGACACCCCCGCTCGACAAACCCGGTTCCTACTCCCTGATGCTGCGCGATGCCCAGGGCAGGCTCGTCGCCGCCACCGCGCACTGGGTCGGAGGCCGGGACAACGATGCAAAGAACGACGAAGCAAAGGAAATCAGGACGCTGCCGGGAACCATCGAAATGGTTCCCGACAAGGAACGTTACCTGCCGGGTGAAACCGCCGAAGTACTGGTGACCTTTTCCGACCCGGTTGACGAGGCCCTGCTTACCCTGGAGCGCGATCGCGTGGAAGCCAGTGCACTCCTGTCCGCTGCTCAGGCCAAAAACGCAAACTGGGTCAGCGCCGAGCGCCTCGCCCCCGCCCAGTGGCGCGTACGCATTCCCATCACCGAAAACCTCGCCCCGAACATGACCTTCTCGATGGCCTATGTCAAAGCGGGCGAATATGTCTTCCAGAATGCTGGGCTGGTGGTCGAAATCCCGCGACTCACGCTCGACATCAAGCCCGCAAACACGGTTGTGAAACCGGGTGAAACCGTGGAAGTTGACATCGATGTAAGTCTGGCCGGAAAACCGGCGCAGGCCACGCTGACGATTTCCGTCGTCGACGAAATGATCTACGCCCTGCAACCGGAAATTGCCCCAGACATGGTGGAATTCTTCCAGCACGTCCGGCGCAACAACGTGCGCACCAGTGCGAGTCTGAACTTCATCACCTACGACGAAGCCATCAACTACGCCAATGATGCGGCACGACAACCGCCTGCCCGCCACCAGTACAACGAACGCGCCATCAAGGTGCTCGAACGCGCCCGCCGCGACGATAAGGACACGGCGGCATGGGTTCCCACGCTGCTCACCGATGAAAACGGTCGTGCCCGGTTCAGTTTCAAGATGCCGGACGCCCTTTCATGCTGGCGCATCACCGTGCGGGCCGTGACACTGGAGAAGGATTCGGCCAGAGGCAAGGCCAAGGATGCAACGAACGCCGTCTTCGGGCAACGCGCCACCTGGTTGCAATCCGACAAGCCCCTCTACGCCAAATGGACTTCGCCCAAATGGATGCGCGAAGGCGACGCCCCGGTTGCCTCGCTTGCCGTC
>JAITWP010000036.1 GCA_031285365.1 Azoarcus sp. | reverse complement strand
AACACAAACGTCGGCATGGTTCTTCGTCGCACTCCGAGATGAGCAAGTTACCCCTGCGGGCATACAAATTTCGAGCTGTGGAACTGCAACTCTGTGATGATCCCTGCGAGTCCGCGCTGGGTATCGCTGGCAGACGGCTGCTGAAAGCAGAAGCGCCCGGCCTGCCTTTCGCCGGATGTCCGCACGGGGAATGCATGTGCACCTATGTCCACTATGACGACCGCCGCTTGACGCAGCGTCGCAGCCGTGTCGAATCATATCCGTATGGAATGCCGATGATCAAGCCGGGACGATCGAGGGAAGATCGGCGAAAGACCGCAGGGGACAGGCGACGGCGTAGCGGATTGTAATCGGACTATCTACGCTCTCGGCAGGTATCTGCCGCGAAATATGCCGGCTTCCTGTAATCTCTGGAGCACAAGTTCGAGCAAAAAGCTTTGATACGCAAGGCTTCCGGGACTATTCGGGGCTGCCGGATTATTCAGGGATGACTCGATGATCGCTTCGCTGTCGACCCAATCACGCTCACTGGGCTCTTTTTGCATCTGCCGGATGTTGCGGTGACACATGAATGTCGGCAACGGACGGCTGTAGATGCACATGTTGGAAAAGTCGATCAATCCAAGTTTGCCACCGGGCGTCAGAATGACGTTGCCCAGATGCAGCGATCTGAAAAAAATTCCGACGGAATGCAGTTGGATGACGAAATCAGTAAACAGTCGCTTCAGCCGTTTTTCCGTTTCCGGATCGAGCCCGCGCTGGGCCAACTCGCGCAGGCTGTTTCCTTCGAGCGGCCAATAGAGCACTGCGTCCCGTTTGATGGACGGAATGCGCCGTCCTTCGAGCACATCCGGGATGGGGATTTCGCGCAAAGCCAGTGCCCTGGCGTTATCCACGAAACGCTGGGCATAGGGATAGAGCGCCGCCGAGGAGATCAGCCGTTTGCGACGAAACAGCTTGAGAAAACGTCCATCGGTCAGGCGTAGCACCTTTTCTCCGTGATGATCGGATTCGATGACCTCCGCGCCAGCTCTCAGTGCCAGAAATTCTTCGTGGTTCAGGGTGTGCATCATCGAGCCTTCGGCAAACGCGCGTCCAGCCAGCGGTAAAGCCCGCTTTCCTTTGGCCAGTTGGCAAGAAGCCGCGCCCGGTCGCATCGCCAGGATCGTGCGGCAGCAAATGAAAAGATATGTTGGGTCGTGGCATCGAGGTCGACGGCGACAACCTCTCCCGTTGCTTTGTCCCAGATCAGGTTATCGGCCTTGCAGTCACCGTGTTTGATGCGTCTGGCGTGAAATGTCTCCATGAGGCGCAGCAGGGCCACGCCCTCGGCGGGAGGAGGTTCGGCGGCATCGACATGGGGCCTGAGATGTAATGTCAATGTTGGCCCGGAACAATGATCGGTAACGATCCAGGCGCGGCGACGAATAGGGCCGAAGCGTTCTTCGATCATGGCGCGCGGTCGTGGGGTATTGAACCCGAGGAAACACAGGCGATGCCCTTCACGCCATGACCGCCAGGCCCGGCTCGGCCGAAAAGCCCGTGAAAGCGCGTGCATCCTGCTTTTGATGTTGTAGCGTTTGATGACGAGCGAGCGTCCGGCAAAATCAACACGGACGATAGTCGCTCCATCGTCATCCTTGAGGACTTCTCCCGTGGCCATGACCGCGTCCGGAGCATCGAGCAGGGGCGCGAGCCAATCCGCGTCTTCCCGTGCCGCGGAAGTGAAGCGCCGGAAGCTCCGACGAACGTCGAACAGGGGAGAGGGTTGCAGGGTTTGGCGTAAATGGTCGTTGATGCTCACAGTGCGGCTTTTTGTGCGGAGGCGGTGGAGGATTTACGCTGGTCACGTTTAGCCAGACGTGCCGCTTCGTTCGGGAGCCAGGCAAGGAGTTTTGCCCGATCCCGCAGGGTATCGCGCAACGGCGCATCGAAGTATACAAGGAGAAAACGCAACAGATCGCGGTGGGTCAGGCCGATACCGAGCGATGAGAAGCATAATCCGGCCAAATCCTTGCGCAGCCAGCGGGACGCGGGCGCCTGGGCGTGGATCTGGGCGCGGTGCAGGTCGATGATCGACACTCGCAGCGCCTCGGGCGTTGGCGGGGGGTCGGTGTGCAGCAGGAAGTGGCACAGATAGAAGTCCCGGTGATTCATCCGGTTCTCATGCATCGTCTTCGCGATTTTCGCCACGCGGGTAATGAACGCGCGCTTGAGTGCGGGTTCGGGCGGCGTGCTTGACCACTCACGACAATAATCTTCCAGGCTGATGGTGGGCGCGAGTTCTTCCGTGATGATGAAAGAGTGCCTGTGGGCCGGATTTCTGCCGCGTTCACCGAACGCGACCATGCGCATGGTGTTTACACCAAGTCGTTCGAGATGTTCGATGGCTTGGCATTCGTTGCGTGCGCCAAGAACAGGTAGACGCAGGCAGGTGAGGTTCTTGAAGATTTCGCGCCAACCGACCCCAGTATGGATCTTGGCGAAGTAACCGCGTCCATCGATCTCAAAGCGCAGGGTGCGTCGTCCTTCCAATTCGCGCAATACCTTCCCCTGCAATGCTTCGACTTCGGCGAAGGGGTCGAGTCCGGCCCACAACTGGCTGAAAGGAGGGCGCAGGACGACCTGATTCATGCCGTGCGCCCGTTCAGAATGAAATCGACGGCTTTCTCGTGCAGGCTATAGATATCGGCCTGCTCGGAAAAGGCAATCGCATTGCTTGAGTAGCGCGCCCGCGCTTCGGGGTCGGCCAGCATTTCGGCAAGGGCGTCGTCGAGTGCTTTCTGCGCGAAGGGCGAGGCGATCAGGCGTCCGGCCCCGGCTTCGTCAATATAGTGCGCGTAACCGCAGATGTCCGTTGCCAACACCGGCAACCCGGCGACAAGGGCTTCGAGCAGTACGGTTCCGGTGTTTTCGCTGTAGGCGGGATGAATGAGCAGGTCGGCTCCAAACAGGAAACGCGGAACATCATCGCGACTCCCCAAGAAGGCAACACGCTCATTCAGGCCAAGCAGGCGAGCCTGACGCTGGAAGGAATGTGATTTGTCCTTGCCGATGACAAAGAGCCGCGTGCGCTTGCCAAGCGCTTCGGGCAAGGCCGCCAGCGCCTTCAGGCAGCGGTCGAGCCCTTTGGTCCTGAAACCGGAGCCGATGAGCAGCAGCAGGAGATCATCGTCATCCAGGCCGAACTCGGCGCGAAATGCTACGCGGATGGCAGGCGCATCGACCGGTGCACGGCGGTCAGTCGAAATGCCGGGTGGCAACAGGTGGAAGCGTTCCGGAGGTGTGCCGTAATGGCGCTCGAAAAACGGTTGCTGTGCGCGGGAAATCATCAGGATTTCCGTGCGGCGGCTTTCCGGCGCGAATACCGCGCGTTCCAGGGCTGCGAAGCGGCGATAACGTCCGCCCAAGCGGTAGAGCGGACTGTGCAGGGTACGGGCTTTTTCCTCGAAGCAGGGATCGGCGGCGTAATACACATCGAGACCGGGCATCTTGTTGAAACCGATGACGCGGTCGACGGGCCGACGGGCGAGATCGGCTTCGACCCATGCAGCGAACTTGCTGCAACGAGTGTGGTTTTGCCAGGCCCGCACGGGGACGAGTTGTACTTCGAATCCCGAAGGGATTTCGCCTTGCCATTCAAGCGTGTACACGCGGATACCATGCCCGCGCGCCTGACAGGCAAGCGCAATGCGCAGAAAATCCCGTTGCAGGCCGCCGTAAGGGAAATATTTGAAGAGACAGAAGGCGAGTTGCATCGAGCAATGCCTATCGCATTGCACTCAATACTTCCCACACCCTTGCCGGCGTCACACGGGCAAAGCAGGGAGCATCGGCAGCGGACGACGATGCGGATGCACCAGAGGCTACAGTCCGGAGCGAGCAGATTTTTCGCAAACAGGGGGCACAGGGGAAATCCGTGGCAAGGCGACGTTGGCGATGACCCCACGCTCCGGTGAAACCAGGGTCTGTCGAACCGAAGAGCGACAGCGTGGGAACATCCAGGGCAGCGGCAAGGTGACCCAGGCCGGAGTCGACGGCCACGCAGGCGGTCGCGGCGGCCAACTCGGTGGCTATCCCCGCAAGTGACAGATGGGGCAGGACATGCACACCATCAAGATCTTTTGCAATGCGTTGCGCGCGTTCGTGTTCCACTTCATTACCCCAGGGCAGCCGGACGTTCCTGCCAGCATCGGCAGCGAGACGAGCCAATTCGCGCCAGGAACTTTCCGGCCAGTGTTTGGTGGGCCAGGTGGTTCCGTGCATGAAAACCAGCCGGGAAGTGTCATCTGCGATCGTTTCGCTGGTCGGTATACGGGCGCGATCCAGTCCGTAGGCGGCGGCATCGGCGTAGCTCGCGCCGTCGTCTTCCCCTACCGCATCTTCCGGCAGGGGGTAACCGAGCGCGGCAGCAAAAAGTTCGCGCACGCGGCGTACGGCGTGCCGTCCCCAGGGCACGGTATAGCGACGGGAATAGGCAAGGCTTGCCAGCGGTTCGCGCGCCGAGCGGAAGCCAAGCCCATGTACGGGGGCATGTGCCTTGACGGCGAGCCAGGCGCTCTTTATCAAGCCTTGTGCATCGAGTACGAAATCGTAGGGGCCTGCGTCGAGGGCGGCACGGAAGGCTTTCCATTCCGCGCGCGTGGCACGGGCGAAGGGGCGTTTCCGCCAGCGACGCAGCGCCACCGGAATCACTCGTTCCACCGCCGGATGCCAGGCGGGAATTTCGGCAAAGGCTTCTTCCACGACCCAGTTGAAACGGATGCCGGGAAACGCCCGTGCCGCGTCGGTAACGGCAGGCAGGGTGTGGATGACATCGCCGAGTGAAGAGGTTTTGACCAGCAGTATTCGCATTGTC
>JAITWP010000239.1 GCA_031285365.1 Azoarcus sp. | reverse complement strand
ATGAACCCACAATCGGCCTGCACCCGCGCGACAACCGCCTGCTGCTCGACACGCTTGAGACTCTGCGCGACCGGGGCAACACCCTCGTGGTCGTCGAACACGATGTCGAATCCATCCGCCGCGCCGACCACATTATCGACCTCGGCCCCGGCGCGGGCACGCGAGGCGGCGAAGTCGTGGCCACGGGCACGCTTGATGAGATCATTGCCGCGCCTGCTTCCGTCACCGGCCTGCGGCTACAGTCCCCGATGGCGCACCCGATGCGACCCCGTCGCCCGATCCTTGATGCTCATCCTGCGTTGCAGGTCGTGGGAGCCTGCTTGCACAACCTCAAGGAAATCAGCGCGCGGATTCCGCTCGCCCGCCTCTCTGTTGTGAGCGGCGTTTCCGGCTCCGGCAAATCGACGCTGGCCCATGATGTTCTCCATGCCAATCTGCGCGCCCTGCTCGGCATCCCGGAAATCGTCAGCGCACGACGGAAAGGCAGGACGGCGCAGAGTCTTCCCGTGGAAATATCCGCGCCCGTCGGCACCGTGGGCTGCCGGGAAATTTTGGGCTGGCAGCGTGTGGGCCGCGTCCTGGAAGTCGACCAGACCCCCATCGGCAAAACCCCGCGCTCCTGTCCGGCCACCTACGTCGGTTTCTGGGACGCGATCCGCAAACTCTTCGCCGATACCCTGGAAGCGCGCGGCCACGGCTGGAACGCGGCACGCTTCTCCTTCAATACCGGCGCGGGTCGCTGCCCCCTCTGCGATGGCGCGGGCCAGACCACGGTGGAAATGAACTTCCTGCCTGATGTCAAAACCCTGTGCGAAGCCTGCGGCGGCGCGCGCTTCAACCCGGAAACCCTGCTCGTGCGCTGGCGGGGCAAATCGGTGGCGGACGTTCTGGCGATGGAAGTCGATGAAGCGGCGGAATTCTTCGCCGCCCATCCGTCGATTGCCCACCCCCTGCAACTGCTGCGGGAAGTCGGCCTCGGCTACCTCACCCTGGGCCAACCCAGCCCGACCCTTTCCGGCGGGGAGGCGCAGCGCATCAAGCTGGTGACCGAACTTGCCAAGGTTCGTCCGGCTCCGGGCGAGATCGTCGACAAGGGCATGCCGCTGCCCCCCAACCGACACACGCTCTACGTGCTCGACGAACCCACGGTGGGGCTGCACATGGCCGATGTCGAAAAACTCATCCGCGTCCTCCATCGCCTGACCGAAGCCGGACACACCGTACTGGTGATCGAGCACGATCTCGACGTTATCGCCGAAGCCGACTGGCTCATCGACCTCGGCCCCGAAGGCGGCGAACATGGCGGTCGGCTCGTCGCCGAAGGCTCGCCGGAAACGGTCATGAATACGCCGGAGTCGCATACGGGAAGGTATCTGGCGGAGTTTTTGTCGGCGTACAACAGCGAGCAACCGTTATCGGAATGACGGATGTTTGAGCGGCCGATTTGTGTGGCTTATGCAATAATCCCAGAAGTTTTTTGAAGTCCAGTGCATTTTCAGGGATGAACGAAGGATGCATTCAATCGAAGTCATTCTGATCATGTTGCTGGCAGTAGTTGTCAGCAGCTATCTGGTGCGGGCGTTACCGTTTTCGGCTCCCCTGCCGCTGGTACAGATCACCCTCGGTGTTCTGATTGCCGCCCTGTCGGACAGTGCAGCCGAACTGGATTCGGAAATCTTTCTCTTCGTTTTTTTGCCGCCGTTGCTTTTTCTCGATGGATGGCGGATTCCCAAGACCAGTCTGTTTCACGACAAGGTTACCGTCATCAGCCTGTCTTTCGGGCTGGTGCTTTTCACTGTGATAGGCGCGGGCTTTCTGATTCACTGGCTGGTTCCGGGTATGCCCCTGCCCGTGGCTTTCGCGCTGGCTGCGGTGGTTTCGCCAACCGATCCGGTGGCGGTGTCATCCATCATTTCGCGCTACCCGATGCCGAAACGCCTGATGCACATCCTCGAAGGCGAATCGATGTTGAACGATGCCACCGGCCTGGTGTGTTTCCGCTTTGCAGTCGTGGCGGCGTCGACCGGCCAGTTTTTGCTGGAAAGGGCTTCCCTGACTTTTCTGTGGATGGTGGTGGGCGGGCTGGGACTCGGTGTCGCAGTGACGCTGGTCATCACACATACGCAACACTGGCTATCCCGCCATTTGGGTGAGGAGAGCGGCACGTCCATCCTGATTAATCTGTTGATCCCGTTCGGTGCGTATCTGGCAGCGGAAGCCGTTCATGCTTCCGGGATTCTTGCTGCGGTGTCGGCGGGGATCACCATGAGCTATATCGAGTTGACCGGCCGGGCCCCGGCAACGACGCGGGTTCAGCGCGTTGCCGTATGGGATATGGTGCGTTTTGCCCTCAACGGCCTCATGTTTGTGTTGCTCGGTGAACAGTTGCCTTCCATCGTGAGCCGTGCCATGACGACGGCGGGAGAGGTCGATGGGTATGGGGTGAGTGCGTGGCTGGTCATCAGCGCGTTGGTGATTACTGCCGCCCTAATTGTTTTGCGTTTTGCCTGGATATGGGTTTCGCTGCGCTTGATGCTGCTTTACGCCCGCCGTCCATGGAGCAGAACCGCCAACGAGATCGACGAAGTCGACTCGCGTATCGTGCCGGTGATGTCGCTGGCCGGGGT
>JAITWP010000214.1 GCA_031285365.1 Azoarcus sp. | reverse complement strand
GCAGGCACATCGAAGAAGAATCCTATTGTTGCGAGGCTGGTCAAAGCGTCGGTCGGGATCTGGCCCTGGTGCGTTCGTGCGGGTTGTTTTTCGAGCCGCGGCGACTTGGGATTTCCCCGGAAGCCTGGCGCACATTCTGGGAAGAACGTCCCAATGTGCGCCATCTTGCGCCCTGGCTGACCGACCTCGACACGATGAAGCCGGAAACCATCGTTTCCCCCGCATCCCTCCTGGACGCACTCAAGGCCGCGCCTGCCCGCGCGCGGGAAGAAGCCGCCAGCACCCTGCTCGCCCGACTGTTTGCCGCCGCCCCAGGGCTGGAAGCAACGGAATTGGTACGAGGCTTGGGCGGGCAGTTGCGGATCAAGTCCTTTTCCTGGCACCGTCCCGGTCAACCCGAAAAACGATACGGAGGCGGCGCAGGCTGGCTCGCCGACGGCAGGCCCGTCTGGTTTGCGGGCGAAGGTTCGGGGCAGCAGGTTATGGCGCGTCACGGTGCACGTCTGGCTGAGGTGCTTGCCGAAACGCCGCTCTCAGGGCCGAACACGCCCGGTTGCGTTCAGGTGAACTTCTTCGCCCGCTATCCGTTTGAAGTCGAACAACCGGGCGGAAAGAGCGCACAGGAAGGCGTCCTGCAAGGTCGTTTCGTTGCCCGTTTCAAGAGCGGCGTCTCGATTCCCTTCACTTCATCCGGTGAACTGCTCCTTTCCCGTTCGAACGGGCGCACCCGCATCGAAGGCCGCTTCGGACTTGACGACTACGTCGCCCGCGTCATTGACCGCGAGGCCAGCGCAAAAGAAACAGAAGCCGCCCGCGCCCTGTCGGTCGTCATTCGCAGTTACCTGCTCAACGAGGCAGTCAAACAGGGTAATTGCCTCCTCATCGACGACAGCACCCGGAAGCAACGGGTATCCATTCATTTCCCAAGCCCGGCAGCACGCGCCGCCGCCGGTTTCACGACCGGCCTCATGCTACAGGGCGCACCCGTCGGCTATCACGGCACGGAACCCGCAGAGAACCGTATGGCCTGGGCGGATGCCGCTGCCGCAAGCCGGAATGGCGAGGCGTGGGATGTCATCCTGCGAAAAACCTTTCCCAAATCGGATCTGGGCGCAATGGGCGATCCAGCGGGTATTGTCTGTCGTCGCTTTACCGACGCGGAGACCTGGCTGACAAAGCGTGCGCCACGATGGCACCGTGCCCTGTACCAACATCTGCCGGGGTTCGACGCGCCTTCCTCGCCGCCGGACATCTGCCTGCTGTCCTTTGGCACGCCATTCTCCGAACAGGACAGGGGTCGCATCCATGTACGCGGCCTCCGATCGCTCGAAGACCGCATTACATTGGCGCACGAATACCTGCATCTCGGCCTGCGCCATCACCCTTCAGCCCATGATGAAAGACTCATCGAACACTGGGCGCGCAAACTCATCAATGAAGACATGCCATGAATTCTCTGTCGATCCGATTTCTTCCGCTGGGCTGCCTGACAGCCTGCTTTCTTGTTGCCGCAGGATGGTCCCTGCGTGCCGTCGCGCAGGAAAGCGCCCCGATTGAATCTCCCTTCAGCGGATGGAATTTCGGGGGTTTCACCGACAAGAGCGAGGAAAAAGGTGTCGCCTATCCTTACAACCTGATCGACCGGGGAGCACAACACGGGCGCACCCTGATCCGTGGTCAACTGAACAAACGCCTGCGCGACGAAAAAACCGGCAAGGTTTCCCCACGTAAACCGCCAACGCTCGTGGTCAATGGAAACCCGATGCCGCTCTACAGCGATGAGGAAGGCCGTTTTGCCCGTCCCTATGCTTTTGGCCCCGGCTCAAACAGTATCGAAATACTGACTTCGGAAGGCCAATCCGTTCAGCGCCTGCAATTTTACGAATCCAACCCCGCGCGCCCTAAAGCCCAACTACGCGCCATTCTGTCGTGGGACGACAACCAGGCCGAAATCGATCTCCACGTACTGACCCCCGACGGTCAGCACGCCACCTGGTCCAACCCTGTACTTATTGGTGGAGGCGGCATGGATGTCGACAGCGTCGACGGCGCGGGGCCGGAGATATTTTCCGTAACCGCGCCCGTGCGCGGCCCCTACCTGTTCTATGTCAATTACTGGGGCAACTTCGGCGATTCCGGTTACCATTTCGACGAAACCCGGCAGAAACCGATCATCACCTGCCGCCTGACCTTGATTCTTCACGAGAACACACCCAACGAACGGCGCGAAAGTTTCGTTGTGCCGGTGCGCAAGGTTGGTGAGCTCACGCATATGCGAACATTGATTTTCTGAACCCAGATACCCCATCCAGCGTATGAACACGAATGTGACCAATACCGACACTTTCCGCCAGAGGATGATGCTCCTTCTTCCGGGACTGGCGCTCGCGCTGTTGTCTGTCCCGGCAGCGGCCGAACTGACTGCCCCCATCTCGGGCTGGCGTCTGGGCAATCCCGACACACCTTTCACCCAGGAAGTGCAATACCCTGCCGTAAGACCCGGTATCGACGCCGGTACGCCGGCAAGCGCCCAGATTCGTGGTCGTATCCGTGCGAGCGAGAAAAAACCCAAGACCGCAACCCTCGTCGTCAATGGAAATGCCATGCCGGTGCGGCTCGATGAAAGTGGCGCATTCGCGCGTCCCTACAGCTTCGGTGCAGGTTCCAACAGTGTCGAAGTGATCTCGGACAATGAACGCTCGCGCGTCCAGTTCCACCAGAGCGCAAGCGGACAACCCGTATCACGACTGCGCATCCTGCTCAGTTGGGACACCAACGGAACCGACCTCGACCTGCATGTGGTTACGCCAAGCGGCCAGCACGCCTGGTACGGGCGGCGGGTCATCTCTGGCGGCG
>JAITWP010000200.1 GCA_031285365.1 Azoarcus sp. | reverse complement strand
GCGCCAAAACCCGCCGACGCGCCGATCACACTGGGGAGCCAGGGCCCGTCTCGGTACAGATCGCCGGGGCCAATCCCGCGATGCTGGCCGAAGCCGCGCGCTACAACGCCGAGCGTGGCGCACAGATCATCGACATCAACATGGGTTGTCCCGCCAAAAAGATCTGCAACGTCATGGCAGGCTCGGCCCTCATGCAGGATGAGGCGCTCGTTGCCCGCATTCTCGATGCCGTGGTGCGCGCCGTGCCCGAAACGCCGGTCACTCTCAAAATTCGCACCGGCTGGAACCGCACCCGCAAAAACGCCGTCACCATCGCCCGCATCGCCGAAGATTGCGGTGTGCGCTCGCTCGCCATCCATGGCCGCACCCGCGCCGATCAATACATGGGGGAGGCCGAATACGACACCATCGCCGAAGTTGTCCGTCGGGCCGGTATCCCGGTCATTGCCAACGGTGACATTCATTCGCCCGAAAAAGCCCGGTATGTCCTCGACCATACCGGCGCAGACGGCCTGATGATCGGACGCGCCGCCCAGGGGCGGCCCTGATCTTTCGTGAAATCGAACACTTTCTCTCGACCGGCAGCCACCTGCCCGCGCCTTCGGTGAACGAAATTCATCAAATCTGCCGAGCACACCTTGCCGATCTTCATGCCTTTTACGGCGTGGAAACCGGCATGAAGATCGCGCGTAAGCACATTGCCTGGTACACACGGGGCTTTGCCGGATCATCCGCTTTTCGTCATGCCATGAACCAGCTTGACGACCCCGATGCACAGGGCACAGCCATCGATGAGTTTTTTGGCCGCATGGCTGAAGCAGGCGATCATCTCAATGATCGCGCAATAAACAGAGCCGCCGGAACACTACGGGAATTAGCCGCATGAATCCTTGCACCACCCACAATGGAATCGCCGACGCCGTAGTGCGCTCCCTGGAACAGTATTTCAATGATCTCAATGGCGAAAAGCCTGTCCCGGTTCACGACATGGTCATGAAATGCGTCGAAAAGACCCTGCTCCAGTTCGTACTTGAGCGTGTCAGCGGCAACCAGAGCACCGCCGCCAGCCTGCTGGGCATCAACCGCAATACCCTGCGCCGCAAGTTGACGGATTACGACCTGCTGTAACCCGTGTAACCCGTCGGCTGCCTCGACCCTTTTTCTCTCGCGCTTTCCTCAAGATGAAAATCATCCAAGCCCTGATTTCTGTCTCCGATAAACAAGGCGTCCTTGAATTCGCTCAAGGACTCGCCGCTCTTGGAGTCAAACTGCTTTCCACTGGCGGCACGGCCCGACTTCTGAAGGATGCGGGCCTTGCCGTCACCGAAATCGGCGACTACACCGGCTTTCCCGAAATGCTCGATGGCCGGGTGAAAACCCTGCACCCGAAAGTACATGGCGGCATTCTCGCCCGCCGCGACCTGCCGGAACACATGGCAACGCTCGATGAGCACGGCATCCCGACCATCGACCTCGTGTGCGTCAACCTTTATCCGTTCAGGGAAACCGTCGCCCAACCTGGCGTCACGCTGGAAAACGCCATCGAGAACATCGACATCGGCGGCCCCACGATGGTGCGTTCCGCCGCCAAGAATTACACCGGGGTTGCCATCGTGACCGATCCGGCGGATTACGCCCCCATCCTGGCAGAAATGCGAGCCAGCCATGGCGCACTGCAACTCGCCACCCGCTTCGATCTCGCCAAAAAAGCCTTCACCCACACCGCGCGCTACGACAGCACGATTGCCAACTGGCTCACGGGTGAGCCTGAAGGCATCGAAGCCACCCCTTCGATTCCCGCCCCGGCCCCGTCGATCTTTCCCGAACGCCTGCAACTGGCCTTTGACCGCGTGGAAACCCTGCGTTATGGCGAAAACCCGCACCAAGAGGCCGCTTTCTACCGGGAACCGCAAATCCCCGCTGGCTGCATCGCGGACTATCGGCAATTGCAGGGCAAGGAACTATCCTATAACAATATCGCCGATTCCGACGCGGCCTGGGAATGTGTCAAAACCTTCCCGGAACCCGCCTGCGTCATCGTCAAACACGCCAATCCCTGCGGGGTTGCCATCGGCTCCAGCCTGCCCGAAGCCTATGGCAAAGCGTTCCAGACCGATCCCACCTCCGCCTTCGGCGGCATCATCGCCTTCAATGGCACGGTCGATGCCGACGTGGTGGAAGCCATGAACGAAAGAAAGCATTTCGTCGAAGTATTGATTGCCCCTGCCTTCACCGAAGCCGCCAAAGCGTTGTTGCAGACAAAGCAAAACCTGCGTGTGCTGGAAGTGCCCCTGGCAACCGACCTGCACGCCCTGGAATTCAAGCGTGTCGGCGGCGGCCTGCTTGCGCAGACACCGGACGCCTTCAGCATCACCTCTAGCAACCTGACGGTAGTCACCCAAAAAGCGCCGACACCCGAGCAAATCAGGGATCTCCTCTTTGCCTGGCGCGTTGCGAAGTTCGTCAAATCCAACGCTATCGTCTTCTGCGGCGGCGGCATGACCCTGGGCGTGGGCGCGGGCCAGATGAGCCGCGTCGACTCCACCCGCATTGCCCACTCCAAGGCGACCAATGCCGGACTATCGCTCACAGGTTCCGTGGTGGCGTCAGACGCCTTCTTCCCCTTCCGCGATGGCGTGGACGTACTCGCCGCAGCGGGCGCGGTCGCCGTCATCCAACCCGGCGGCTCCATGCGCGACGAAGAAGTCATCGCTGCCGCCAACGAACACGGACTGACAATGGTCTTCACGGGCTTCCGGCATTTCCGGCACTGATTCGCTTTTAATCAACTTAATTAACCCAACCCCCCAACCTCCAAACTATCCATCATGAAACTCCTCGTCATTGGTTCCGGCGGACGTGAACACGCCATCGCCTGGTGTCTGGCACGGACACGCGGCCTACAAAAAATCTATGTTGCTCCCGGCAACGCCGGTACCGCCGCTGAACGCGAACTGGAAAACCTCCCCATCACCGATCCGCAGGAACTTGCGGATTTCGCCGCTTCCAACAAAGTTTTCCTGACCATCGTCGGCCCTGAAGCACCCTTGGCCGCCGGTATCGTCGATATTTTTCGGGCCCGGGGATTGAGAATATTTGGCCCCACCAAGGCCGCCGCCCAACTCGAATCCTCCAAGGACTTCGCCAAGCAGTTCATGGCACGGCATCGCATACCGACTGCCGCGTTCGAGACTTTCACGAATGCCGACAGCGCGCACGCCTACGTGGAAAAACAGGGCGCACCCATCGTCATCAAGGCCGATGGCCTTGCGGCTGGCAAGGGCGTCGTTGTCGCTCAGACGCTGAAAGAAGCACATGCGGCCATCGACGACATGCTTGCCGACAACAAACTCGGCAGTGCTGGCGCACGAATCGTGATCGAAGAATTTCTCGATGGCGAAGAAGTCAGCTTCATCGTCATGGTCGATGGCAAAAACGTGCTGCCGCTCGCTTCCAGCCAGGATCACAAGCGTATCGGCGACGGCGATACGGGGCCCAACACGGGCGGCATGGGCGCGTATTCTCCCGCCCCGGCGGTCACGCCAAGCATCCACGCCAAAATCATGCGCGAAATCATCCTCCCGACCGTCAGGGGCATGGCGCAGGAAAGCATGCCCTACACCGGCTTTCTCTACGCTGGGTTGATGATCGGCAAGGACGGCAGCATCAAGGCCCTGGAATTCAACTGCCGCTTGGGCGACCCCGAAGCCCAACCGATCCTGATGCGCCTGAAAACCGACTTCCTGAAACTCCTGGAACACGCGGTCGATGGCAAACTCGATCAGATTGAAGCTCAGTGGGACTTGAACGTTGCTCTCGGCGTCGTACTGGCCTCCGCCAGATATCCGGATGTTCCGCGCACGGGCAACATCATCAATGGCCTGCCTCCCGAAAACTCCTTCGGTGAAGACGCCCATGTTTTTCACGCCGGTACCGCGTTCAACAAAACCGGCAAGATCGTCACTTCCGGAGGACGGGTGCTCTGCGTCACGGCTCTGGGCGTCAATGTTCGCGCGGCACAAAAACGGGCCTATGACCTCATCGAGACGATTTCCTTCGTCGGAATGCAGTATCGGCGAGACATTGGCTATCGGGCAATCAATCGTAAAACCTGATTTCCCACGCCGGACTCGCATGAGCCGTTACAATCGTCGCTATGTTTTACGATCTGGTTCGCCCCTTTCTCTTCTCGCTCGACCCTGAAACTGCGCACGAGCTTGCCATTGCCGGCATGCACCTTGCGGGTCGTCTGTTGCCTGCCAAGCGACCGAGCACGACCTCCCCGGTCGAAGTCATGGGACTCACCTTTCCCAACCGCATCGGGCTTGGCGCCGGACTCGACAAGAATGGAGAGGCCATCGACGGACTGGCGCTGATGGGTTTCGGTTTTCTCGAAATCGGCACGGTCACGCCGCGCGCGCAGCCGGGAAACCAGCGCCCGCGCCTCTTTCGGTTGCCGGAAGCGCGTGCGCTCATCAATCGCATGGGTTTCAACAACCACGGAGTCGATGCACTTGTTGCCAATGTGCACGCAGCCAAATACAAGGGCATTCTCGGTATCAACATCGGCAAGAATGTCGGCACTCCGATGGAGCGTGCTGTCGATGACTATCTCCTGGCAGTCGCCAGGGTGTACGAAGTGGCAAGCTACGTGGCAATCAATATCTCCTCGCCCAACACGAAGAACCTGCGCCAGTTGCAGGGCGCTTCCGAACTCGATCAGCTGCTCGCCCGCCTCAAGGAGACCCAGCACCAACTGGCCGGACATCATGGACGCTACGTGCCGCTGGCGCTGAAGATCGCCCCAGACCTTGACGCAATCGGCATCTCGGATATTGCCGATGCCCTGCGTCGTCACCGAATCGATGCCGTCATCGCCACCACCACCACGCTCACCCGCGACAAGGTGGCGGGATTGCGCCACGCCGACCAGGAAGGAGGGTTGTCTGGCGCGCCATTGTCGGAAGCCTCGACCGCCGTGGTGCGGCAACTCGCGCAGGAACTGGCGGGCGAAGTGCCGATCATCGCTTCGGGAGGGATACTCGACGGCGCGGATGCGCGCGCGAAACTCGACGCCGGGGCAACGCTGGTGCAGTTGATGAGCGGCCTCGTTTTCCGTGGCCCCGGTCTCGTCCGTGAGTGCGTGCAGGCAACCTCCGACTCGAAATGAGTTACCTCTTCATCGTTCTCGGCACCGTTCTCGTCAATAACGTGGTTTTCGGTCGCGTCCTCGGGCTGTGCCCGTTCATGGGGACGTCGAAAAAACTCGAAACCGCCATCGGCATGGGCATGGCGACGACTTTCGTGCTCACGCTGGCTTCGGGAACGAGCTATCTGATCGACCACTACCTGCTGGCGCCGTTCGATCTCGCCTACATGCGCACGCTGGCATTCATCGTCGTGATTGCGGGCATCGTGCAACTCACGGAACTGGTCATCCACAAGACCAGCCCCTTGTTGCAACAGGTGCTCGGCATCTACCTGCCGCTGATTACCACCAACTGCGCCGTGCTCGCCATTCCCCTGCTGAGCGCAAGCCTCAGTTATGGCCTGCTCGAGTCCCTGCTGTTCGGGTTCGGTTCCGCCGCCGGTTTCACGCTTGCCCTGATTCTGTTTGCCGGTATCCGCGAGCGGCTGGAAGGAGCCGATGTGCCCCTGATGTTCCGGGGAGTGCCTATCGCCATGATGACTGCCGGTTTCATGAGTCTTGCCTTCATGGGCTTCGCCGGTCTGGATCGCTTCGCCCACTGATTTTTCGGATCGATGCTTGCCGCCCTTTTGATCATGACAGGAATAGCTCTCGTGCTTGGCTCGGCACTGGGTTATGCCGCTGTTTATTTCAGGGTCGAGGGAAATCCGTTGGCCGAGCAAATCGACGCCATCCTGCCGCAGACCCAGTGCGCCCAGTGCGGTTATCCCGGCTGCAAGCCCTACGCCGAGGCCATTGCCAACGGCGAGGCCGAGATCAACCTGTGTACGCCGGGGGGTGACGATGGCGTGCGCAAACTGGCGGAAATGCTCGGGCGCGAATTCAAGCCACGGGGAGCGCCGGTCGAAAAATTGAAAACGGTGGCGATCATCGACGAACAAGGCTGTATCGGTTGCACACTGTGCATCCAGGCGTGCCCGGTCGATGCAATCATCGGCTCGACCAGGCAAATGCACACGGTGGTGAGCCGTTACTGCACGGGCTGCGAGTTGTGCCTGCCGCCCTGTCCGGTCGATTGCATCAATCTGATGGAAGAGCCGCACACGCCCCAGAACTGGCGCTGGAAATACCCGGCAAGGGGACTCAGGGTGGTGGCATGACATTGAACCTTTTCCGCTTCCGGGGTGGCATCAAGCCCGACTCCCACAAAAAGGAATCTTCCGAGACACCGATCCGGCGCGTGCCGCTGCCGTCCCGGCTGGTGGTCCCGCTCGTCCAGAGCAGCCGGGGATCGGCCCGGATGATCGTCACCGTTGGCGACAGGGTATTGAAAGGCCAATGTATCGGCGAGGCCGAGGGCGTGGCAGGAACGGCCATCCACGCGCCAACTTCGGGCACGGTAATGGAAATCGGGCGCTATCCGATGGCCCATCCGTCCGGATTGACCTCCCAGGCCATCGTGATCGAGCCGGACGGCGAGGATCGCTGGATCACGCACGAACCGCTCGATCCCGCCACGGCGGGCCACGAGGAATTGATTCTCCGCATCCAGGCAAGCGGCATTGTCGGCATGGGCGGCGCGGTTTTTCCAAGCCACCTCAAGGCCAGGAACGAAACTGAAACGCTGATCATCAACGGCGCGGAGTGCGAACCGTGGATCACCTGCGACGACCGCCTGATGCGCGAACACGCCGTCAATGTCGTGACCGGCTCGGCAATCCTGGCGCATTTGACCGGCGCGCGACAGGTGTTGGTCGGCATCGAGGACAACAAGCCAGAGGCCATCGCCGCCATGCGTGCCGCCGTGCTTGAGATGGAACCCGTTGCGCGCAGATGCCTGGACGCGGAAGCAATGACCGTCGTTGCCGTGCCGACGCGCTATCCGGTCGGGGGAGAGAAGCAACTCACCCATGTACTCACCGGTATCGAGGTTCCTCCCGACGGACGTGTCACCGAGTTCGGCGTACAGTGTTTCAATGTCGCTACCGCACACGCGGTATGCCGCGCCCTGTTGCACGGCGAGTCGATGGTCTCGCGCATCGTCACCGTGACCGGCAACGTCGAGCGTCCGGGCAACTACGAG
>JAITWP010000174.1 GCA_031285365.1 Azoarcus sp. | reverse complement strand
CCGGGCATCAGGACTTGTCGGGATTACCGCTGGTGGCGTGGGATCATCAGAACATGCCCTTTGAACGGGCGCGTGATCTGTTGGATGGATTGCTTGACTGGCGCGCACTCAAGCCTTGGATGTTCCGCAAAGGCCTGGGCTACCTGCTGCGCTCCCAGGACGATTTCCGCGACGTGTTTCATCTGCGCAAGTTCGCGGCTGCGCATTCGGATTGGAAGCCTTTTCTGGCTCACGTTCTCGGTTTTGACGCTCAACTCGTGGCACAGCACTACGAGAAGGAAGGGCAGCTTGCGGAGAAGCAGTCCACCGCGCAAACCATCAAGAATGAGCTAGGTGGAACCATTGAGGACATCAGCAAGATTGAAGGCATCCTGTTGCTCAAGCAGAAAGAGGCTGAGAAAAAGCAGAAACTGCTCGATGCCTTTGACTTCCGCGCCCAGGATAAGGACAGCACCAAGCAGTTGGTCGATGGCATCGATGAACGCATCGCGTCGCTCAATGCCGAGCGTTACTCGCTCAATCAAAACAAGAAAAAGATCATCACTTCGCTGGAGGAAGATCAGATTCTCTTCAACCCTGACGAGGCACAGCGCCTGTTTGAGGAAGTCGGCGTCCTGTTCAAGGGACAGATCAAAAAGGATTTTCAGCAGTTGATTGCTTTCAATCGAGCAATTACCGATGAGCGCCGAGGCTATCTTCAGGAAGAACGCGCAGAGGTCGAAGCTGAACTTAAACGCATCAATGCAGAACTAAATACCTTGGGCAAAAGGCGCTCGGAGATGCTTTCGTTCCTGAGCGGCACCGACATCTTTAACAAGTACAAGCAGGTCTCGGACGAGATGGTGACGCTACGGGCTGACATCACTTCGCTAGAGCGTCAACGTGGGTTCCTGCATCGTTTGCAGGAGTTGCGAACCGAGATCAGGGCATTGACTGAAGGGTGCGGGCATCTACAGACCCAAATCGAGGCGAATGTCGAAAAGCAAAACTCTGATCAGAACAGCTTATTTTCGGCAATCCGCCTGTTCTTCAATGAAATTGTTGAAGAAGTGATCGACCGCAAAGCACTGTTGAGCGTGTCACCAAATCAAGTTGGGCATCTAGAATTCAAGGCTGAAATTCTTGATGAGTCAGGCAATGCGACTAGCGCTGACCTTGGGCATACCTATCGAAAATTATTGTGTATCGCTTTCGATTTGGCTGTATTGCGCGCGCACTTGGACGAAAAATTTCCTCGTTTCGTCTATCACGATGGTGTATTCGAGTCGCTGGATGATCGCAAGAAGGAAAACCTCTTGGCCGTTATTCGTCGGTATGCCGAACTGGGGCTACAGCCAATCATTACGCTCATCGATTCGGACTTGCCAGCGCGTGCTGCTGATGATGAGCCAGTGTTCTCATCTGATGAAGTTGTGATCACGTTACACGATGAGGGGGAGCAAGGGCGGCTCTTCAAAATGAAGTCATGGTAATGGTGAGGCCAGCAGGAAAATTGATCATCGACTACCTGAAGAAATACGGGCAGGCGACGGCAACATGGCGGCTCGGAGCCTTCGCTTAGCTAAACAGCAGGGGAGTCATCATTTAGCAGACGACATCCACATAACTTGTTGATTTATATGTTTAATTTTCCTTCTTGAAGAAGCCGCACGCAGCCCGAACAGCAACCTGAAACCGCCTGACATGCCCCCGCCTTCCCTCTCCAGCGAGTTCTCCGAAGACGCCGCCGTGGAGCAACCGGCGCTGGCGCTGTTGCGCCAACTGGGCTGGCGGCCTGTGAGCTTGATGGATGAAGCGCCGGGGCCGGGCAACCCCACGGGTCGCACCAGTTTCCGGCAAAGCTGGCTGCCCGCGCGGTTGCGCGCGGCGCTCGTCCAGCTCAACCCCGATTTGCCATCACCGGCACTGCAAGCCGCCGAGGAAACGCTGACGCAGGATCGCTCCGCGCTTGCACCCATCGCAGCCAATCGTGAATTCCACCGTCTGCTGCGCGATGGCGTGCGGGTGGAGATCAAGCGCCCGGAAGACGGCAAGGTTGAGACCGTGACCGTGCGCGTGATCGATTGGCGCGATGCGGCGGCCAATGATTTCCTCGTCGCCAGTCAGGTCTGGATCGAAGGGCTGCTGCACAAGCGGCGCCCGGACACCATCGGTTTCGTCAATGGCCTGCCGCTGTTGCTGGCGGAGTGGAAGGCGCCGGGTAAGCCGGTGTTCGCCGCGTATGACGGCAATTTGCGCGATTACCGCGACACCATTGCGCAACTGTTCCCGTTCAACGGTTTTGTGATTCTGTCCAACGGGCACGAGGCGTTGATGGGCGGGGCGCATACCGATTTCGATTTCTTCGCGCCGTGGAAACGGTTGGAAGAAAGCGGGCCGGAAGACCCCGGCATCGCCACCTTGCTGCGCGCCACGTGCGAGCCGGCGCGTTTTCTCGATCTGCTGGAAAACTTCGTGCTGTTCGACGAGGCCAAGGGCGGTTTGCGCAAGGTGGTGGGTAAATACCACCAGGTGCTGGGCGTGAATCGCGCGATGCAGGCGGTGGCGCAGGTGCGCCAGAACCAGGGCCGGTTGGGCGTGTTCTGGCACACGCAGGGCTCGGGCAAGAGCCTTTCCATGGTGATGTTCGCGCAAAAGGTGCTGCGGCGTCTGGGCGGTAATTACACCTTCGTGATCGTCACGGATCGCACCGAACTGGACGACCAGATCGCCGGACAGTTCGCCAGCGCGGGCGCGCTGACCAAGGACACGCAAGAGGTGCAGGCGGGCAGCCGGGCGCATCTCAAGACATTGCTGGCGGGCAATGAACGCTATGTGTTCACGCTGATCCAGAAATTCTCCACCGATGACCGCGCGCCGATGCCGGTGTTGTCGGATCGCTCCGACATCATCGTGATGACTGACGAAGCGCATCGCAGCCAATACGACCAGCTTGCCGCC
>JAITWP010000145.1 GCA_031285365.1 Azoarcus sp. | reverse complement strand
TTTTCCTGTTGCCAGCGCGCCGCTTCGACCACATCTATCGGATACGTCACCGCCATCAACACCTGTGCCAGCAGTGCATCAGGGTACAAGGCAATCGGCGCCAGCAGGCCATCGAGCGTTTCCTGTGAAATCACTGAAACTGGCGAGACTCCCCCCCTATTCGCCAGAAGAAAGTCATCCTGCGCCAACACCGGCGAGGCCATCGAGATCAAACCAATCACCGTAACCACGCTCAACCGTCCAAGGCACAACGCTAACCGGGTCTTCATGATCATCCTCCGTTGAGGTTATCGGGCATCCGGTCATGCTATACGGAATTCAGATACGAAAAGTATCAACGTGTATCCGTCATGTCCGTATTTCTCCCGTCACACCGCGAACTTCTGCTTCACCCGTAGCGTTTCGTTGCGCTCGATCAGCCCGATCAGGCGGTCGATGTTGGGGTGTTTGCCAGGATTTAGCTTCGCCTCTTCGCTGTGCTCACCGCAGAGTTCCAGCCCCTTCCTTGCCGCTTCTGGCGTAATCGCACCATAGAGTTGGGCAAGGTGATTGTAGACGGCAAGAGAACTCATCTGGCCGGGCTTGTTTTCTATCGTGCCCACCAGTGACCCATCGGCAGCGAAAAGATCCATGGCGGACAGATGCGAAATACCGGGCAGGCCCTTGAGTGACATGGAAAAACCCATCACGCCACCCTTCAGATCCGGCGCGCCAGTTCAGCCGCCTTGCCCACATAGTCTGTCGGGGTCATCGCACTCAGGCGTTTGCGTTCTTCCGGCGGAATATCGAGCATTGCGACAAAGGTGCGCAGGGCATCGCGGGTAACACCCTTGCCACGCGTGAGTTCCTTGAGTTGTTCATAAGGATTGGCAATACCGAAGCGGCGCATCAGGGTTTGTATCGGTTCGGCGAGTACTTCCCAACAGTCATCGAGATCCGCAGCGAGTCGCGCGGGATCGGCTTCAAGTTTGACAAGACCGCGCAACATGCTGGAAGCGCCAAGCACACTATGGCCGAAACCAACTCCCATGTTGCGCAATACGGTGGAATCGGTGAGGTCGCGCTGCATTCTCGAAATAGGCAGTTTTTCGCTGAAATGGCGCAGCACCGCGTTGGCAAGGCCGAAATTGCCTTCAGCGTTCTCGAAGTCGATGGGATTGACCTTGTGCGGCATGGTGGAAGAACCGATTTCACCTTTCTTGAGTTTCTGTTTGAAGTAACCCAGCGAGATGTACATCCAGATGTCGCGGCAGGCATCGATGGCGATGGTGTTGGCGCGTGCCATGGCGTCGAACAGTTCCGCCATGGCGTCGTGAGGTTCGATCTGAATGGTCCAGGGATTGAATTCCAGCCCAAACGATTCGATGAAACGGCGGGTGAAGGCTTCCCAGTCGAAATCCGGCCAGGCAGCGAAATGGGCGTTGTAGTTGCCGACTGCCCCATTGAACTTTGCGGTGAGACTCACCGTGGCAATTCTGTCGCGCGCACGGATCAGGCGGGCAGCGATATTGGCAATTTCCTTGCCCAGCGTGGTGGGACTGGCTGGTTGCCCGTGGGTACGGGAGAGCATCGGCAGTTCAGCGTGCCGATGGGCCAGTTCGCGCAGACGCTCAATCACCTTATCGAGCGCAGGCAGCAACACCTCGTCACGACCAGCCTTGAGCATCAGGGCATGCGAAGTATTGTTGATGTCTTCCGAAGTACAGGCGAAGTGGATGAATTCGGAGACTTTCATCACTTCGGCGTTATGGCCCAGGCGTTTCTTGAGCCAGTACTCCATCGCCTTGACATCATGATTGGTGGTGGCCTCGATCTCTTTTACCGCGGCGCTGTCCTTCGCGTCGAACCGCGCTACCACGGCATCAAGCTCGGCCAGGGTGCCAGGCGAAAATGGCGCGATTTCAACCAACTCGGGCTCGGCGGCCAGTGCTTTCAGCCAGGCGATTTCCACCCGTACCCGGTTGTGGATCAGCCCATGTTCGGAAAAGTGGCCGCGTAGTTCTTCGAGTTTGTCGAAATAGCGGCCATCGAGAGGAGAGAGGGCAAGCAGGGTCGAGTCGGACATGGCGGGTTTGTCGAGAAATGAGGTTAAAAGTGTTTTTTGGATTCTCAGACAAGCGAGCGACCGCAAACAATCGCGGCAGCATCCTTTTCGCTGATCCGCACCGTGGCGCTGAGAATGACGTGTATCACCAGCCAATCCTGTAGGCGTTCCTCGCCGTCACCCTCGAACTGGATGATGCAACAGCCCGCAGAAGGGGAGTCCCCGCCGAACACACTGGTCACCTCAGCGCACCCTCTGATAGTGTCGGGCACCCCCTCGCGCTGCAGGACGAAATCAAACTGTTCGCCGGGGACGAGTGTTGAGGATGCTGGCAACGAAAACCCTTTGAGGGACACATCGTTGAGCGCCAGTCGCTCTTCCCCGATCAACGCCCAGAAACACGGTTCGCCACGCAGTCTGGCCACGAACCTTTGATTAATGCGCCGTTCATCTGAATCACCGCCCGAAAAAACGGCCTTGCCCTTGTCCGGCGACGACTCATTGGGAGGTTGGCTGGAAAAAAAAGCTGTCATGAACGAAGGAAATTTGAACGACATGAAATGGCTACAGACTCAGGAAATCGAGAGTTGAAAACTCACTCCCCTTTCATCCCCCCTTGCGTACACGTTCGATCAATCCATCGACGACCTTGAGCGTGGCTTCATGGCTATTGCCTGCCATGTCCGCCGATGTCAGGAAACGCCCCGCCACCGCCATCGTTGGCACAGACTCGATCCTGTAGGCATTGACAAGCTGCTGGGCTCGCCTGACTTGTGTTTGTACCCCAAACGATTCGTAAGCACCTATGAAAGCCGACACATCCAGCTTGTTTGCCTTGGCCCAATTTCTCAGGATTTCCGGTTTGTCGAGTGCCAACCCCTTTTCCTGCACGTCACTGAAAATCTTCACATGCAGGTCGGGCCGCTTCACAACCAGGAGCGTGTAGTACAGGCGTGCCAAGCCTTCAAGCGACTTGCTCCAGATTGTCGGAACCTGCACGAACACCACGTCGGGGGGCAAGCTTTTGGCCCATTTTGCAACCAGCGGTTCAAAATGCTGACAGTGTGAGCAGCCGTAGTGGAAGAACTCCAGCACTTCTATCTTGCTTGGCATATTGGTCGGCACCGGAGATTGCAAAACCTTGAAACTCCCTTCCGCCTGCCCCAGGGCAAGACCCACCGGACTGGCAAGCAGCGCCAACGCACCAAGTTGTTGCAGGGCATTACGACGATTCATATTCGAACTCCCAGTACGATCAAACAAACAGATAACGACGTAAAACGCTCGCGGACGGGGACTCTCAGTTGGAAACCTCATCGGGGCTGAAACCGTTTGAAACCACCCTGGCACGCATCGCCTTCAAATCTTCGCGATTGGTAAACGGCCCGATACGGATACGGTGCACGACCCGTCCATCGGCCAATTGTGTTCGCTGAGTAACGATACGATCAAGCCCCAGCAGCACTAACTGCACCCTGATATCATCAGCCTGCTGCGCATTCTCGAAAGCCCCCAGTTGCAGGTACATCGGTTTTTCGGCAGGACTCTGCACCGGGGGAGCACTGGGCGGCGGCGGCACAGGCGACGGCGTCGACGCGGGCTCTCCACTCGGCAGGGTGTTGAAAAAAGTGTAATCCGGCTTTTCTACCGGACGATCCCCGGGCTTTCCCGGCAATGCTGCTACCGTCGGAGCAGTTGGTGCAGTCGTGTCGTCCGGAGTTGCAGGCGTTCCCGTTGACTGCGGCGCCACGGTCGTGGGTGTTCCCGGCTTCGTCGAGGAACTTTGGCTGAATGGGTTGTCGCTCCTGTTGAAGAACAGCACCGCAACGGTAACGATGATGGCTCCCAGGATCATACCGACGAAAACACCCAGGATCGTCCCGCCCCGGCTATGCGAAGGCCGTCTGGAAGAACGCAAATTTCTGCTTTTACGGCTCACTGGAAACTCCATTTCTGCGGCGGCAACGCCACCAATCTTACTGAATTGTTACATCGTTTCGGGTGCGGACACCCCCAGAAGGGCCAACCCATTCGCCAATGTCTGACGAACCGCCCCAGCCAGCGCCAAACGCGCCAGCTTCACGGCTTCATCATCGACCAGCATGCGTTCGGCGTTGTACCAGCTATGGAAGTCGGCCGCCAGTTCCCTGAGGTAGAACGCAATCTGGTGTGGCGCGTAATCGTCTGCCGCCGCCTGTACGACCTCAGGAAACGCTGTCAGTTGCGTGCACAGTCCCAATTCGTGTTCACTGGTCAACACCCCGGTATCAGCCGTTGCCAGTCCTGCCAACTCGCCTCCCCACTTTCGCAACGCGGAACAGGCCCGCGCGTGCGCGTACTGCACATAGTACACGGGGTTTTCATTGCTCTGGCTCTTGGCGAGATCGAGATCGAAATCGAGATGCTGGTCGCTCTTGCGCAACACGTAGAAAAAACGGCAGGCATCCTTGCCGACTTCGTTGCGCAGTTCGCGCAGGGTCACGAATTCACCCGCACGAGTCGACATCGACGTTTTTTGCCCATTCCGATAGAGCACGGCAAACTGCACCAGCGCCACATCCAGCCGCGCCGGATCGAGTCCCAGCGCCTCGACTGCACCTTTGACGCGCGGCACATAACCGTGATGATCCGCGCCCCAGATGTCGATCATGCGATCAAATCCGCGCTCGTACTTGTTGAGATGATAGGCGATGTCGGAGGCGAAATAGGTGTAGATACCGTTATCGCGCTGCACGACACGATCCTTTTCATCACCGAAGGCGGTGGAACGAAACCACTTCGCGCCGTCCTGCACATAGACGTGACCCGCGCGTTCGAGTTGAGACACGGCCCGCTCGACCAGCCCCGTATCGAAGAGGCTGCGTTCCGAGAACCATTTGTCGAAACGCACGCCGAATTCCTGCAAATCGTCGCGCACGTCGCCGAGTTGTTCATTGAGGGCAAAGCCGAGCACCCATTGATAATCTTCATCAAGCAGACGTTTGGCGTTGGCGATCAGCACATCCAGATGTTGTTCGCGCTGCGCCTTGGCTTCCCTGTCGTCACTGCGATCCACGGGCGGCAGTTCCAGCGCACCGGCCAGCACGTCGGCAGCTCTCACCTGCGCGAAACGATCTCCGTGCGCGTTGCGCAGTTCCCGAGCCATCTCGGCCACGTATTCGCCCTGATAAGCGTTGGGCGGCAATTCGACCTCGATGCCGAACAGCGCCAGATAACGCAGCCAGGTCGACAGAGCCAGGATGTCCATCTGCCGTCCGGCGTCATTGACATAATACTCACGGCTCACCTCGAACCCGGCGAAAGCGAGCACATCGGCCAATGATGCGCCGTAGGCGGCTCCGCGCCCATGCCCTACGTGCAACGGCCCGGTCGGATTGGCCGACACGAACTCGATCTGCACCTTCACGCCCCTGGCCGCGCCGCGCCCCCAGTCCCTGCCCTGGGCGAGCGCCTCGCGCACCACTGCCGTTTTCACTTTTGAGTCGACGGTGAAGTTGATGAAACCCGCTCCGGCCACCTCGGCCTTTTTCACCCATTGGGAAGGCGGCAACTCGGCACACAACAGCCCCGCCAGTTCGCGCGGGTTGCGCTTGAGCGTCCGGGCCAGTTGCATGGCAATGTTGGTGGCAAAATCGCCATGCCCCGCCTGCCGTGGCCGTTCCAGCAAAATGGGCGTGTCGGCATGTTCCGGAGCCACGCTCTTCAGGGAGGCGTGAATCAGTTCGGTCAGTAGTGTCTTGGGGTCGATGCTCATGGAAGAAAACGGAAAAATGCCGGGATGGAAGTTGAAGCAGCGGATCATTATATCGGCACAGTGAATGACGGCGGTACTATATAAGGGCAGTTCCCCTTCCCATCTCTTCATAAGGCAACAAGATGAGCGACAAGAAAACAGCATGTTCATGCGAACGCCAGCCTGCGTTACGGGTCGTCCCCCTACCCGCCGACCTCAACCCGGCGGGTGACGTGTTCGGTGGCTGGATCATGTCGATGGTCGATATTGCCGGTTCGGTCGCCGCCCGCCGTCGCGCACGCTCGCGGGTCGCCACGGTAGCGGTCAACTCCTTCGTTTTCAAGCAGCCCGTCTCGGTGGGCGATCTGGTGAGTTTCTACTCGGAAGTCGTGGCAGAGGGGAGATCCTCGATCACCGTCGATGTGGAAGTCTTTGTGGAACGCAACCCGGAAAAAGCGGTGGCGCTCAAGGTAACGGAAGCCCG
>JAITWP010000139.1 GCA_031285365.1 Azoarcus sp. | reverse complement strand
TTAAGTCTCGCCCGCAACGCCTTGGCAACATTGGTCATCGCGTCGAAATCATCGCAACCCTCGCGATGTATCCAGCGCATCACCTGGCGAGCGCGAAAGGGCTTCTCGCCCAGTTCGGTGAACCAGGCAAGCAGCGCGGAAAGATCGTAATCGAGCAGATTAGGCACGGCAGGCAACCAACCCTAACTCGTTCCGAACGGAAATATCAGCGAGAATGAATGAGAATGCGGGGGAAAAAGAACGCCACTTCCACCGCCGCCGTTTCCGGGGCGTCAGATCCATGCACGGCATTGGCGTCGATGGATTCGGCAAAATCGGCACGAATGGTTCCCGCATCGGCCTTCTTCGGGTCGGTCGCGCCCATCAATTCACGATTTTTGGCAATCGCGTTTTCGCCTTCGAGCACCTGCACCATGACCGGGCCAGAAGTCATGAACTTGACCAGATCCTTGAAAAACGGGCGTTCGCGGTGCACGGCGTAAAACTCACCCGCTTCCCGCTCGGACAGGTGCGCCATGCGGGCAGCGATGATTTTGAGTCCGGCGTCTTCAAAACGCTGGTAGATCTTGCCGACGACGTTCTTTGCGACGGCATCGGGTTTGATGATGGAAAGGGTGCGTTCGATGGCCATGAAATCTCTCCTGGTATGTTTTTGATTGTGACAAAACGCGAAGGGGGACGAATTCTAGCAGGTTCCCCGGATTCGGAACCGGAACCGGTCCACGCAACCCCAAGTGAAACAAGAGCAACGCAAAAGCAATCACGATTATCCCGCGCCAGGAGGCAACGCCATGCGGAAACAGTCGATGTTTTGAGTCACCCCGGCCTGAAAAAGACCGGGGATTGCACTCAACGCACGTTCACTTCTCGATCATGATCGAGCCGATTTCAAGCGATTCCTTTCTGTCCACAAGGCGCACGGTAATGAGTTCTTCTTTTTCCTGCGGTGTGCCGAAACCGGTGTTCAACCGTACCTGCGCCGTCACGGGGCCAAGAGCCGTCTGGCGGCCGTCGCCGTAATAATTGATGCGCACCGTGTATTTGCCGGGCTTCGGTATGCGTACCAGAAATTCCTCCGGCCCGTAGCCGCCGGTGAAGTCCCTGGACATGCGTCCACCCTGGTAGGTAAGCGGATGGCTATACATCGCGCGCTCGCCGTTCGGATCGTCAACCCACAGGTCGATGTCGCAATTATCGGCATCCCACGTCAGGATGACGCGCAAGCCGACGGGCATGTTTCTGAGCAGGCGCGCATCAATTTTTGACACATCCAGCTTTTGCCTGCTCGTTGCCACAATGGCGTTCAGTTCTCCGAGCACGATGAGTTCGATTTCGGGGAAACGTCCATCCCATGAGCGGCTCACGATCTCCCAGAGCAAATCGACTGCACGCTGATGCTGTCCGAGTTTTGCGAGCACGAGCGCGAGATCGCGGCGGCTTTGCGGCTCTTCGCCGCGAATCTTCAGCACGCGCTCGAACACCGGCAGGGCCAGATCGGGCCGCCCTGCCTGTACGAGACGATGACCGAGCACACGCAGCAATGCCGCGTCTTCGAGACCAAGCTCGGCGAGATTCGACAGAACCTGCAATCCCAGCGCGGTATCCTTGGCTTCATCGAAGAAATATCCCGCAACGTCCAGATAAAATCCCGGCTTGCGCGCATGATCGGCACGCTCTTCGAGATAGGCTGCAAAACGTTCCGATTTCGAGACACGACGAAGGCGGTCGAGATAACTCGCCGAGGGTGACCAGCGCTGAAGGGCGATAGAAGCGGTCGGAGCGGCAGATATTTGCGGGGCGGGCATTGCCTTTGCGGAAGTTTCTCCTCTACGCGCGAGGCCCGCGACGACCCGCTCGTCGGCCTGCGGTACGGCATCCTCCTGCGCCTCTATACTCAATTCCTGCATCGACGCTGGGGACTCCGCCAGTCGAAGTTCGCCTACTTCCCGCCGTTGGAGTTCGGGCGGAGCCTGACGTGCTCTCATTGTTGCCTGTGGTGCCTGCGCTCCCCTGGCAGTCACACCCTGAGCACGAACCTTTTCCTTTTCTTTACCGGGTTTACGCGCATCCTTCGGAAATTCCTTCTCCCACCATTTCACGCGCTCGTTATGCAGCTTCACAATGCGCTCGATTTGCTGGTCGCGCTTATTGTTGAAAGCAACCTCAGTCGCACGGCGGCGCTTCAGCCATTCGTCGCGCAATTCGGCGGGCGCCTCGATGTCGTAGCGGATATAGTCTTCAAGCAGTTCCAGCACGATCAGCGATGTATCCGCCGTAACGATGCGAAACTCCTGGCTCGTGCGGCGGATGTCCTCGCGGTTGTCGCCTGCGGCGGCGGAAAGATGGTCGATTTTCGCCACAGCCCACGCGCGCGCGGCAAGCGTGCTTGCGCTTTCGCCGGATTTCACGGCGATGTCGATCATTTGCGCATCCGTTTCGGAGAACCCCACTTTCACGCGCACGGTCGCCGAGGGTTTGCGCAGGATGCCCGTCACAATCAATGTGCCGCTTTCAAGGTTTACGGGCGTGCCCGCCTCGGGGAACACTTGCGCGACAGCTTCCGGGTTGCGTTCGACGCCAATCACCCGGGCCGAATACTGGCGCAGGCGTGCAGCGGCAACCTTTGCGTCGAGCGCCAGCAAATCCGCGTATTCGCCGCCGCCGCGCGCGGCCAGTCCGCGCAAAAGCGCAGGCGCGGCGCTCGCGCTGGCATTTATCGTGTGTACGGGGGCACGGAACGGAAGTTTCTCGATGGTTTGCGTCGTGCCGAAATTCATGAGGCCGTCGGAAAAGAGCAACCATTCGCCTACAGCGGCATCGTCGGCCAGTCCATCAAACGACGTGGCCCCGTCGTAGACCGTTTTTTCGAGCGCGGCGCGAAGCTCAATCCATTTGCCGTCGCGCACCTTGAAAGCGAGCGGAGCGGCAACGGCATTGCGAAAGGCGATGAGCTTCACGTCAACATCGCGCACAGAGGCAAACCATGCGTCGAGCAATGCAAACTCGCGTTCATGATCGCGCTCGCGGCCGGAGCCGGAAGCGTCCCAGAGAATGCCGACCACTCCGGGCGCGGGGCGCGGCTTTGCCTTGAGCGAAGCAGGCAAAGCAGCTTCGGCATAAAAGTACTCGCGCTCGTTGAATTTTTCCGTGATGACGGCAGGGCGAACATTGGCGGCAATGGTGGGAAGTTCGAGTTCGAGCAGGCCGCGCGCGGTGAAATTTTCCTTTTTCACGTTGAGCACTTTCGCATCACGCCATGCAGGTAGCTCGAGCGCGAGTGTGGTGGTGGCCTTCGGCGGCTTTGTGCCGGACGCGGAAAAAACCTTTGCGGTGAAATTGAACGTTTTGAGCGCGTTTGGAAAATCGAGCGCGAGCCGGTAACGCGCCGAGGCACTCAGGGCGGATGAAGCAAACAGGTCTTCCTGGTAGGCAATAATGATACGGCGCGTGCCGTTTGCGGGAATCGGGAAGACACGCGCGCGGTAGTTGTTGCCCATTGTCTGTTCGAGCAGGCCGGGATCGACGCGGCGGCGCTGGATTTCCTCGAACACGGCGCGACCCTTTTCCTTTTCGATGGGCACGGCCTCACGGAGCGCACCGTCTATATCGAGCGCGAAGCGCACCACGCGCTGGCCGTCGAGCAGGGGAAACTCGAATGACCCTTCGAGCACGCGGTTGTTGGGGTTGAAGAAAACAAGATCGAACGTTGTCACCGCAAACCGCCCGGTGACTTCGGTCGTGATGTCCGCCGATTGCACGGTAACAGGCGTGGCTTTCGGGTCGGTGACGGTGAGGGTGACCTGCGCCTGTGCAGGCGGGAAAAAGGTGGCCGCCAAAACAGCCAGACCACAAAAAAATGAGAATGGTTTCATGATGTTGTGAGATATGAGTGAGCTGGCCGGTTGCGGTCAGCGAATTGTAAGGGAACAGTACCAAGCCATGAATCAGAACCACAGTACATGAAACGTTTGCTGTCCCGGAAAGGGTTATGATCGAGAACAAACTTTCGTCTCCCGCTTCGACACCCTCCCAACCCTTCTTCCATGACCCCCTCGACACTCCAGATCATCGGTTCGCTCCTGTTCGCCGTTGCCATTCTGCACACCTTTTCCGTCGGCTTCATTGCGCGGCTGATAAAGAAATACCCTTCACATTCGGGGTTGTGGGAACTGTTCGCCGAAGTGGAATTCGCCTTCGGCTTCTGGGCCGGCATATTGCTCGTTTTCATCGCGTTGACCTCCATTGGAACAGAAGAAGGGTCTTTTCGCGCCGTCACGGGATACCTGGAGAGCCGCAATTTCACCGAACCCCTGTTCGTGCTGGTCATCATGATCGTGGCAGCAAGCAAGCCGGTGCTCCTCTTCGCCTCCGCCATCGTGCAGGCCATCTCCCGCATGTTGCCCATCCCGCGCGGTATTGCGTTCTATTTCACCGCCCTGTCCGTGCTTCCGCTGCTGTCCTCCTTCATCACCGAACCCGCTGCCATGGCGCTGGCCGCGATGATCCTGAGAGAAGCGTATTACAGCAAGGCAATGTCCCCGCGCCTGATGTACGCCACTATCGGCGTGCTGTTCGTCAACATTTCCATCGGCGGCACGCTCACCAGTTTTGCGGCTCCACCAGTGCTGATGGTGGCGAAAACCTGGAATTGGGATAGCTGGTTCATGCTCACCCACATCGGCTGGCGCAGCGCACTGGCCGTATTCATCAACGCGCTGGCCGTCAGCCTGATTTTCCGCAGGGAACTGCTCCGGTTCGAAATAGAAGGCCGTAGCAAAAGCCATGACGTTCCCACCCCAATCATCATTTTGCACCTGATGTTGCTGGGCCTGATCGTGCTCTTCGTCCATCACCCGCACGTTTTCATCGGCGTCCTGCTGCTGTTCCTGGCGTTCGCCCATGCCTATCCCCGTTTCCAGAATCGCCTGATCCTGCGCGAAAGCCTGATGGTGAGCTGCTTCCTGGCCGGCCTGGTGACGCTCGGCGGTCAGCAGCAGTGGTGGTTGCAGCCGCTGCTCTCGACGATGAGTTCCACTACCGTGTATTACGGAGCCACGGCACTGACGGCCGTCACGGACAACGCCGCTCTCACCTACCTGGGTTCATTGGTGCAAGGCTTGTCGGACGAATTCAAACTCGCGCTGGTGACAGGCGCAGTCACGGGCGGAGGTCTCACGGTAATCGCCAACGCCCCCAATCCGGCGGGGATGTCCATCCTGCAAGGACACTTCAAGGACGGCAAGGTCAGCCCGCTCGGCCTGCTCGCCGCCGCCGCCCTGCCAACCCTGGTGGCTATTGCCGCATTCCGGCTCCTGTAGCCCCTCCTCAGAGTTGCCAGGGAATCACCAGAAGAATCTTCAGATCACGCTCGTCCTGAAAGAGATTCTTGAAGCCATCGTCCGGATAGCTTGGCTGGTTGGTCTTGTTGTCGTAGTGGGTATAGTGAAGGCTGATGCGGGTATTTTTCAGAGGACCGCCGGGCACGGCATAACCGAAATCCACTGACCAGGCACTCTCCCGCATGCGCCTTTCCGTGCCATAAACCCGGCCCCCCCAGCCATACGCACCAGAAAGCCCCGCAGTAAAGCCGGAAACCCCCAACAGATCATTCAGGGAACGTGAAACGCCCAGAAAAACGGCGCTTTCCTTGTTGTGATTCCAGTCGGAGCGGCTGTCCCACCAAGGCTCATACGCGCCTTGCGAACCGCCATACCGACCCGTCAGCCGATAGGCGAAATAGCCCGCGTGCTGCGGCTGGTTGCTGGGGGCGCGGGTATGGAGAAACTCGGCTCTCAGAACCCAGGGAGCCGGACGCCAAGCGGCAGCGAGATAGTGCTGATGGGCAAAATGACCGCCGTACTGATTGTCAGGCGAGTCGGAATTGTCACGGTCAGCCATACCGTACAACTGATAGGTGAGATAGATTTTTTCGTCCGGCGAGGTGTATTTGAGCTTGAGATGGGCGCTTCTCAAAAAATTCTGTGATTCGCCATAGGCCACTTCCGCTGAAAACCCGGGCTCGAAACGAATGCGCGCACCGAGTGACCAGAGATAATCGACGCGGGTCTGACCATCGTTCCTGCGAAAGTGATAAAGGTCGGAAAACCAGGGCGCCTTGTACTGATCGGCCCAGGCGAAAGCGATGCTGAGCGGGCCTTTGTCCAGCCCGGTTTCCAACCCCCGGTAAGTGCCGGGCATGAGTGACCAGTTGACGCCGATCACGCCGGGGCCCGATGGCTGAAAATAACCCGCCTTGCCCCAAAACTGCCCATCCCCAATGCTCTGCCGCAGCTTCAGGTGGGCACGATACAGCGACGAGCCACTTCTCGCATCGCGCTTCGACCAATCCGGCATCCAGGGGTTTTTCCAGGGAAAAAAACTCATCTCGTGATCCGGGCTGGCACTGTTCGCAAGATCGGTCGTGGAAAACAGTCCCAACTCGAAACCAGCGACATCACCGTAAAAGGGCGAACTGATATCCACGTTGCCTTGCAGGGTCTGGTGTCGAAGGTTGTCAAGAAAGCGACCTTCGCCAACGTGGTAACGTTTCCGGTGACGATTGAAATAGAAAAGATTGCCGGAGACCGCAGGCAACAAGCCCTCTCCGGGTGCCGCAATCTTCTCCTGTGCCGTGGCAGGCGCAGTCTCATCCGAGGCCGCACGGACATGGAAAAGAGACAGCGACAGGAAACAAAGGATCAATGCTAGGAATCTCATCTGAAACCCCCACCCACTTTTTGTTTCATATCTGACACATATTTCAGTAGTTTTTCTCCCGCAATGGGCGGGCTGAAAAAATAACCCTGAAAAATATGGCACCCAAGGCACATGAGCACATCGACCTGCTCCCGGCTTTCCACGTACTCGACGATGATCTTCACGTTCAGGGAACGGCACAGATCAATGATGGTGCTGATGACTTCCACGCTGATGTTGCTCGAAACGACGTCCTTGGAGAGGGCCCTGTCGATTTTCAGAACATTGACCGGGAAATATTTGAGATAGACCAGTGAACTGTGCCCCATTCCGAAGTCATCCATCGAGATGGAGAACCCCAACTCGTTCAGCTCTTTCAGTACCAGGGTTTGCGGGCTTTCCGGGTCGAGAGCGATGGACTCGGTGACTTCGATGCCGATCATGTGACGCTGCAGATCGTGGCGTTCCAGGCAAGCCACCACTTTTTTCGCCAGTTCCCTGTCATCGAGTTGCTGGATGGAGACATTGACCGATGTCTTGAAACGGTCGTCGATACCTGCCTCCCGCCAGCGTGCCCGTTCAGCGCAGGCTTCGTTCAATACCCAGAGGCCAAGAAGGCGCATGAAATCACCATCTTCGGAAATCGCCACCATGATCGGCGCGGGGATCGATCCATAAAAAGGATGCCGCCAGCGCACCAGTGCCTCCGCGCCAATGACCGTGCTTTTGTCATTATCCACCTGCGGCTGGTATTCGAGATAAAGGCCAGTATTGGTTTTCAGTGCGCGTTCCAGATCGTTCGCCAGGGCGCGGGCAAGCACACCGATTTCGTCGTCACGATCGAGGCACTTCTTGCCGGAAGGACCCACCACGTTGCTGCTGGCAATTTCCATGAGTGCCTGCATGGCTTTTTTCTGGCGATCCGCTTTTTCCCGATCGGAAACACGGACGAAGGGGATGTACATCAGGGTTCCCAACACAAGGTTGAAAACCTGGAGCAGGCTGCCCGAGAGCGAACCGGTGGAAAGATAGCCGCCCAGAATCGGTGGAGTCGTCCAGTTGAGTTCCAGCGCCTGGTTGGGCAGAGGGACAAAACCGAGAGACACTGCCAGATAACTGGTCATCGTCATGACAAGCGGAACCAGTACGAAAGGCAGGAGAAAGATAGGATTCAATATGACGGGCAACCCGAAAAGCAGGATTTCGTTGATATTGAACACCCCCGGCACGAGGGAAATTTTTGCCAACCGCCGACTGCCGTTGTTCCTGCTGGCAATAAGCAGCGCCGCAAGCAGGCAGATGGAAGCGCCGGAACCGCCCATGAACACGAAAGTATCCAGGAAATGCTTGGTGATGATATTGGGCGGCGGCAGATTCATCTCCAGCGCCTTCTGGTTGGCCAGATGCGCCGCCTCGAGCATGTCCCTGGTCAGGGGGTCGAGCACGTTCGAGCCGTGGATGCCGAAGAACCAGAAAAAATCGACGAGAAAAACGTAAGTAATGCTCGACTCCAGCGTGTGCCGGAGCCCCTCCAACTGGAAGGGGAAAAGGAGCGCATCATGCACTGCCTGATGGATCGAAATGCCAAATACCGCCAGAAAAAGGAAATAAAAACCAGCGAACAGGCAAATGGTCAAAAGGCCCGGCACAAGCAAAGCAAAGGCTTGCTGAATCGAAGCCTCCACGCCTTCAGAGTAGATCAGCATGGACAATCGCCGTACGCGTGCCAGTCTGAGGAAAACCCGGCTGGCGATGATGGCCACGAAGATGCTGACGAACAGCCCCGGCGTCCCCAGGTATTCCAGAATTCCGCTCTCTCCGCCCGTTGGCAGAATAACCATCAGGCAAGCCAGCGCCGTCAGGGAAGCAATGACAGGATTGACAGGACTTCCGATATGGCGTTGATTGTCCAGGGCGACGAGATGATAGCTCGTACCTATCAGCATCGGCACCGAAAGCACCCCAAAAGTGCCCTGCCAGACAAGTCCCCCAAACTGCTTCCAGTTCCCCCCGAACACTTCCATCATGAAGTCCTGGTAACCGGGCAGGGGCAGATTATTCAGGAGAACGGCAAGCGCGCCCGCCGTAACCAGTGGCAGGCAGAACAAAAAACCATTCCGTATCGCCTGCATCACCGGGTAATAGACCCAGTCCGGCACTGTCAACACGTAGAAACGGTCAACCGCCCACGCGAGCATGTCTCTGTAAGAGTAGTTACCCGATGCAGTTTTCGCGCACGATTCTCCATTCATGGATGGTCTTTACCAAAGGGAATATCCGACGAATTGGTTGGAACACCTCAGGCAGTTTCCATGGAACGGGAATTAAATGACGTAAAAAAATACCCGATTGGGGCCATGTCACAGCAAATATCTATTCTTGAAGGTAAAAAGTTATCTATTAAATACAAAAAACGCGGAGGGTATCGCCTCCCCACACTTTGATTAAAATTATCTATTAACCTTACCCTTGCTGCCCTCGACGGGTAGCAGCCAGACGTTCCGGCTTTTCCTCCAGCCACAAGCGTACCCGCTGTGCATCGACGATACGCATGCTGCGCCCGTTCGAGTCCATCAACACGATTACCAATGGCTGATCCTGCATCCATGCCTGCATCACGAGGCAACGCCCAGCCTCACTGATAAAACCCGTTTTGGAAACGGTAATGTTCCAATCGGGACTCCTGACCAATCCATTGGTGTTGCCGAAACGTTTCAACTGCCCATTGACATAGACATAACGTTCTCTCATCGTGGAAAACTCACGAATAAGCGAATAAGCGGATGATGCGATCACCAGGCGGGACAGGTCGCGCGCACTGGAAACATTGCGCGGTGACAGACCGGTACTGTCGTAGAAGCGCGTATCGGTCATGCCGATCAGGCGCGCCTTGACGTTCATCGCATTGACGAAGGCTGCCCGTCCACCCGGATAGTGGCGCGCCAAGGCCGAGGCGGCTCGGTTTTCCGACGACATCAGCGCCAGTTGCAGCATTTCCTCGCGCGTCAGCCGTGTTCCCATCCCAAGACGGGAATTCGTGCCTTTCAGGTAGTCGATATCATCCTCGGTGATGCTGAGTATTTCGCTCAGATCGCTTCCCGACTCGAACACCACGATTGCCGTCATGAGCTTGGTAATCGAGGCAATCGGTATCACCATGCGCGCATTTCTCTGGAGCAGGACTTCGCCCGTATTCTGGTTGGCGACGTAGAAAGCCGAAGAGTTCAGACGGGGCTGACCGTATTCATCCACCCGCAATGTGATGGGTTCATCCGCAGCCCGTGACCGGGCAGCCTGCTTTTTCGCCACCGCCACTTTGCCCGAAAGCGAACGCCTGACGTTCACAACCCTGGCAGGTTGGGTTGCCTTTCTCGCCTGCTTTCTGCTCGCCTGTTTTTTGCTTGCCTGACTCTTGTTTGCCTGACTCCTGCTCGCCTGCTTTTTGTTTGCCTGAGCCGTCGACGCGGATTTGCATGTCTTCGACGCGCTCGTGCATTTCGCGGGCGCAGCGATTGCCCCCTCTGTCAGGGCAAAAGTCAGCGCCACCAAAATGACAAACAACACACGAGACTTCATGAAGCACCTCTTACAACCCTTAAAAACAGGATTGTTTTACAACAAAAACAATGGGGTAGCGAAACTTATTGAAGTTGTTTC
>JAITWP010000316.1 GCA_031285365.1 Azoarcus sp. | reverse complement strand
ATCGTCAACATCCTGCCGGGGCGCGATGGCCTGTTGCACATTTCGCAAATTGCTCACGAGCGAGTCAACAACGTTGCCGATTACGTCAAGGAAGGCCAGTCCGTGCGCGTAAAAGTGCTCGAAACCGATGATCGCGGCAAGGTTCGCCTCTCCATGAAGGCGTTGCTCGAAGCGCCCAAACCGGCCGAGGCACCCAAACCTCAAACCGAAGGAGAGTGACCTCTTTTCTTGACGGACGCGCGCGTCCTGATTAGAATGCGCGCCTCTTATCCTCGATAGCTCAGTCGGTAGAGCAACGGACTGTTAATCCGCAGGTCCCTGGTTCGAGCCCAGGTCGGGGAGCCAAATACGAAAACGCGAGTATCCTTTGGATCTCGCGTTTTTTCATTCCACTCGATACATCATGCCCTCCCAATCACGCCCACCAATGGCTTTCGGTGAGTTCGTCGCCTTCGTTGCCGCCTGCATGGCGCTCAGCGCGATGGCGATCGACATCATGCTGCCCGCGCTGCCGCTTCTGCATGCCGATTTCGGACTCACCGATCCCAATCAGGCGCAGACCGTGATTACTGCTTTTTTTGTCGGAATCGGTGTTTCACAGCTCTTCTACGGCCCGCTTGCCGACCGTTTCGGCCGCAAGCCGATCCTCATCACGGGACTCATCCTGTTCATCCTTGCAGGCATCCTGACGACGATCGCCGACTCCTTCGCCACCCTGCTCGCGGCTCGCGTCCTGCAGGGCGTCGGCGCGGGCGCGCCACGGGTGATGGCAGTTTCGATGGTTCGAGACTGCTACGCGGGCGCGAGAATGGCGAAAGTCATGTCACTGGCAATAATGATCTTCATGATCGTGCCGGTGCTCGCACCTTCGCTGGGTCAACTCGTCCTGATGGTGACACCCAATTGGCAGTGGGTGTTCGGCACCCTGGTCGTAGCGGGCGTCGCGCTGCTGGCATGGGCGATCAGAAGAATGTCGGAAACCCTGCCGCCCGAACACCGCCTGCCACTCACGCCCCGTTCAATCTATTCCGCCTATCGCCAAACCCTGACGACCCGCCGTTTCGTGGGGTACATGATGGCGGTCTCCCTCATCTTTGGCGCACACATCGGTTTCATTTCTTCCTCGCAACAGATTTTTGTCGACGTGTTCGATGCCGGACGCACCTTTCCCCTGCTCTTCGCCGCCATCGCGCTCACGACCGGGCTGGCCGCTTTCGTCAACTCGAAACTCGTCCGCCGCGTCGGAATGCGACGCTTGAGCGTGACCGGTCTGGTGGCGATTCTCGTCATCAACATCCTTCATCTGGGAATCGATCTCGCCGGACACGAAACCCTGCTCGTGTTCATGCTGTTGCAGGGCGCAAGCGTATTCACGTTCGGCCTTCTCGCCGCCAATCTCAACGCCCTGGCGATGGAACCCATGGGCCATATCGCGGGGACGGCCTCGTCGATGGCTGGCTTCGTCTCCACGATTGGCGGTACATTTATCGGGCTGGCAATCGGACTCATGTTCAACGGCACGGTCATTCCGCTCAACGGGGCATATGTCGTGCTTGCCCTGGTCGCTCTCATCATCGCTTATCACACCGAAAAACCCGCTAGCGTTGCGCAGGACTAAACAAAAAGTGCTCTAGTGGAATGGCCGCCCCTCAGATCACCCCCACGGCCAATCCCACGCGCCTCGAACTCACGCCGTGTTTTCTCCAATTCCTCAACCAGCAGCTTGACATCCGGCAAAACGGTTTTGTATTCGGCGGCCATTACCTTGTTGGGCAGACCGTCCAACGCATAACGCGCCAGAGCGGACTTGGCGCGGGCGCAAAGGATCAGTCCCACAGGCGGGTTTTCACCGGGTAGCGTCCAGTGCTCGCGGGCGTAGTTGCAGTACAGGTGCATTTGACCCACGTCGGCGTGGGTGAGTTCGTCGAGCTTCAGGTCGATGATGACGAGGCAGCGTAAGCGACGATGGAAGAACAGCAAGTCCACACGAAACCAGGTTTCGTCCAGCCGTAGGCGGCGCTGACGGCCCACGAAGCTGAAATCGCCTCCGAGTTCCATCAGAAAATCCTCCAGCCGGTGAATGAGTGCGGCTTCCAGATCGGATTCGGAGTATTCGTCCTTGAGGTTCAGGAACTCCAGTACGTAAGGGTCTTTGACAGCCTCGTCGGGTGTCATTGCATCGCCGGATTGCGGTTTGCTGCCTTTTTCCAGCATGGCGCGTTTGTTCCTGGAGAGTAGCGCACGAGTGTAGAACTGCGTGCCAATCTGGCGGGCAAGCTGGCGCACCGTCCAGCCACCACGCAGGGCTTCGGCTTCGTAGAAGTCGCGTTCTTGCGGATCCTTGACCGAGAGCAGGGATACATAGGCCGACCAGGGCAGTGGGAAGGCTTGGGCGATGGCCGGTAGATCCGGAGATAGTACAGACGATGCCTGCACTATTTGAGATTTCGCAGACATTGTCTGCGAAATCTTCTCTGGCAACCATGCAAGATAGAACAACCGCATCTGTTCCAAATTGCGCTCAGAAAAACCCCTGCCAAAGCGCGCGGATAAATCTCTCGACAGTTGTTTGAGTAGTCTCCATCCGTACTCGGCACGCCTCTTCCCGCCCTGCTCAAACTCCACGATTCTCCGGCCAATTTCCCAGTAGGTGGCTGTCATCAGCATATTGACGCTACGGGCGGCGGCACGGCGGGCTGTTTCCAGCAACGCGACGATGTCGGCGTGAACTGCCGTGTAATCGAGCTGATCCGGGGTTACTGGTATCGTGGTTTTTTTCATGATTGCACCTCATTGGCCCGCAGGCACGGGCATCGAAACTTCTGTCGTTCAAGATTATAAATTGTATTGCATATGACAACGGAAGATAGCAGCAAAATTTTCAAGGCGCCGTATTCTGCTGAACCCGTACCGCCACAAAACTCATAGAATTCTGTGTTTCCCCTTCTCCAAGAGACGATCTTGCCTCCATCGAATCACACCTCCATCGCCCCGGTTCAATTTCGGCTCGCGGTCAACGGCTATGGACGTATCGGCCGCTGCTTCGTGCGTGCGATTCATGAAGCCCGGCTGGTCGACCATCTCTGCGTCGTGGCAATCAACGAACCTGCCCCGCTTGACAGCATCGCCCACCTGACCCGTTTCGATTCCACGCATGGCCGCTTTCCGGGCCAGATAGGCACTGCCGACGACAAAGGCTTTCTCTTTCTCGATGGCCGTCCGGCCAGCGTCTCACACGCATACACGCCGGAAGAAGTCGATTGGCGCGCACATGAAATCGATCTTGTCGTCGAATGTTCGGGCCGTTACGTCGAACGCGCGCAACTGCAACGTTTCATCGATGCCGGTTGCCCGCGCCTGCTGCTCTCCAATCCCGGCGCACATGCGCACGATGTCGACGCCACCGTGGTATACGGCTTCACGCAGGCCAGACTCAGCCCGCAAACCCGGCTGGTCTCCGCCGCTTCATGCACGACCAACGCGGTCGTCCCGGTGCTTTCCCTGCTGTACCGGGAATTCGGCCTCGAACGGGTACTGCTCACCACCCTGCATTCGGCGATGAACGACCAAC
>JAITWP010000166.1 GCA_031285365.1 Azoarcus sp. | reverse complement strand
CTGAACTCAGTTCCGTCCCACCGTGAAAGAGGTGTTTGGTTGTTGTCCTTATCCACCCAAGATTGAGTGAAAACGGAACCCATTCGCGCCGGACGGTAAACCCGTCGCGTGAGAGGTTGACCACTTCGCGCATCCGGCCCTTCGCGTCGTCGTCACTGCGTCGCTCGGAAAATTTGGTGAAAAATGTCTCTGTAAAGGTCACGACGTTACTGGCGTCCGAAATGAGACCGCTTCCGTCCGAGGTGGCCCATGTCAATTCCGGGTCATTGGCCTGGATGACTTTTTCGACATCAAGCATGTCCTTCGCGGCGAAACCATGCACCAGCGTCTGTGCATTGGAAATAGTTACGATGAGCTGATTCTGTGCCTTGGCGAGTATTTCCAACCCCGGCAAGACTGCTTCGTCTATTACTTTGGCCACCTGCTTAAAAACCTTGCCTATGGTGCCCAGTACTTGCCCGACAATAGGTATCCAACTCAAATACTGTAATTTCGAGATGTCGTCCGCAGCCAGATAAATCATATTGCTCAACGAGGTCAAACTGACTATTTGCCCGATGACCGCGTGATTGGCCACCATCGCGCGGTTGGTGTAGGCCATGAAGTTCAAGTCCCGCGCCACGGTGGTGCCGAGCATGTACGCGCCAGCATCGGCGGCGTTCATGGTCTGGCTCTTGGCGTGAGTCATCTGGCTGACGTTCCAGGCAGCCAGGGTCATCAGCGACAGGAAGACGATGGCCGCCAACGACAGATAGATGGCCTGACCGCGCTGCCGTCCAGGCAGTATGGCTTTGCGCAGGCGTTGTAGAGGATTGTCAAATCCGTTCATGGCTGGCTTCCGCTGTTTAGCGCATCACACGCGCGTTTTTGTCGTCTCCGACAATCTTTACCCGTTCTCCGGGCTGAAAGTTTTCGCCCTTGTCCGCTTGAGCGATGACCAGATGGTCTCCACTGTCGAGCTTGAGCATGATCTCAATGCCTTTTTGACGGGATACCGTCTCTTCCACCGCCGCGCTGCCCACGCTGGCTGCCTGACTGCCGAAGGGAAGCCTGAACCCGCCTATGCTGAATGATTCACGCACAGCTTCCCGGGTGGCCGATCCTGCCGCAGAACTGGTAGCCGTGCGCTTGCCCTCCATCTGTATCGGGCGCACTTCTTCGACGGTGGCAGGGCGCACGGCCATGGCCTGATTTTGTGGAACGCCGGCGTTCGAAGAGTTTGAAGAACCCCCTGAAGTCGAAGCGCATCCACTTATCAGGCAGGAGGCAGCCGCCAGGAGAAAAAGTGACAGTGGCTTCTTCATGTTGAAATCCTCATTCAGAGCGGTTTTGGGAAAATGGAGTTTCATTGCTTGACCAGTTCCACTCGCCGGTTCTGGGCACGGGCGGCATCGCCCCCTGTGCTTTCCGAAACGAGCGGGCGGGTTGCCCCGTAGCCTTTGGATTGCAGGCGGGCTGCTTCGACCCCCTTGCCGGTGAGGTAACGCACGACCGAGGCGGCACGGCGATCCGACAGTTTCAGGTTGTAGTCGGCAGCGCCAACGCTGTCCGTGTGCCCCCCAACCTCAAACTTCCATCCGGGGTTGCCCTTGGCGAGTTTGACGACCTCATCGAGCACCGCCCCGGATTCCGGGCGCAGGGTGTCGGAGTCGAAGTCGAAGTTGATGCCGTAGAGTTGCACTTTTCCGGTCTTTTCCAGGCTCTCCTGCATGTTCTCAACAGCGGTTTTCTCTTTCTGGCCGGTTACGGCGCAGGGGGCGGGGGTGCTGGAATAGCGGACGAGGTTGACCCTGAAATGAGCATCCTTCGATTTGTCGCCGGAGTGATCACCTTTCTGAATCAGCAGGCTTCCTACATCATTGTTGTAGGAACCTTTCTTGATGCCCTCTGCGAGCGGTTGTATCGCCATCGCGCCCTGGCTTCGACTGCCGTCCTTGTTGTGAGTGCGGGTGAAGCGGAACACATTGTTTTCTACCCCCCCTTCCAACGTTCCGAGCACTTCGCTGACTTCCCGCAGTTTGCCGTCGCTTTTACCTGTTATTGCACCGTAAATGTAACAACCGCTGATCTGCCCGGCTTTCTGGTGGAGGATCAGGTAAGGAAAGAGAGCTGTCCCTTTTTGCTGGCTGATCATGTCAATATCGGCTTGGGAACCCGATTCGGGACGACCATTAATGGTGTAAATGCCGCCGAAATCTTCCCGCAGCTTGGCGGGCTGATCGAACCGGCCCAGGGCGCTGAAGCTGGAAAGCCGGTAGTTCCCGTTCTTGGTACCAGACAGGGTGATGCGCACATAGCGGCCGGAGATTTTTTGTTGAGCCGGGATGGAAAAATCGTACTTTGTGCTTGGGGCATTTAGATAGGATTCGGGCGTGTCAAATACTGCTACAGTCTGAAAAGGGCCTGTCGGCAACTGGGAAACCGCGAATTCAAACCGGTGGGACGTTAGATCTTTGTACTTGTCTTCCCCGCTTACGCGGAAGGTTTCTACGGTCGCGGAGGCGGCAAACGCATAAAAAAGAGTCGCTTCTTTGTCTCCGTCCTCTTTGCGGAGATCATCACGGACAAAGGGGTTAACCGTGCGGCCATTGCTGATGGCCCTGATCTGGTTAGCCCTCTTGTCGGTATCTTCCCGCGTAGTCGTGTAGGAGTAGGCACCATTGAAAAAACTCGCCACGTCGATCAGTTCACGCCCTGCTGCTGCGGATGTCTGCGCCACGCCTTGCGCAGAGAGCAGCATGAACAACAAAAGGCCAGTAGATTTCATAAACGACATGGGAACCTCCTCAAATCAGGGTAAAAAACTCATGGACCACCAGCTGGATTGGGATTTTCCGCAAAGTTCTTCATATCCCGGCCTACATCAGCTTCCATCTTGGCTGCGATAGCAGTATTTGCGGCCGAACTCATCTGATCGCTTCCGTCATGCCCGGACAGTGCCACTCCTGCGGCTGCCGTCTGGTGGCGGAGCACATCCCCAAACAAGGTGTAGATGGCAATTGAAGCAATGCCGATCACTGCTGCAATGATAATGTACTCTGTCATTCCCTGTCCCAACTGCCGAACAAGGCGACGGGTTTTGCGTAATTTTGTGAATTTCATGATGAGCCATTCCTCCGTGGGTATCCCCGCCCAATCGCCGTTGCAGGAGACAGGGCAGGGAAAACCAAGTAAGTTACTTCTCTTCAGCAAAATCTTGCAGATTCTTCTTGACCTTCGCGGCCCCCTTATCTGCTGCAGTTTTTGCATCACTCGACTTATCCGTGCCGTCATGACCAGACAGCGCAACAGCCGCCGCCGCTGTCTGGTTACGCAACGTATCGCCAAAGTACGAATACACTGCAATGGAACCCACAGCAATGACTGCCACGATGATGATGTACTCGGTCATGCCCTGACCGGCCTGCTTGGCGAGACGACGGATTTTCGTCATACGTCCTTGTTTCATGCGTAAATCTCCACAAAAAAAGCCCAGATGGATAACAAACACACCGTGGGTATCCGGGCAAACTACCCATAGGATCGGTTCATCGGCACGCTACCGCCGAAGGAGGATGAGCAACACTCCTCCTTACTGGAGTGGTTTTTGCTCACTAAGCAATTGATTTTCGCTAGAAAAATCAATTGAACATTTGCCGACCTTTTTCGCGACTCCCATGACGACTCCCATGCTGACTCCCATGCTGAGTCCCTTCAAACGAAG
>JAITWP010000119.1 GCA_031285365.1 Azoarcus sp. | reverse complement strand
CGGTGCAGATTGCCAAACGCAGCGAACTACACGCCTTCAAGGTCATGCCTAAGCGCTGGGTCGTCGAGCGTAGCTTTGCTTGGCTGGAGAAGAACCGCAGGTTATGGAAAAACTGTGAGTGGTTGCTCAACACTAGCTTGCAATTCATCCACCTGGCTTTCTTGGCACTATTACTCAAAAGACTTTGAACAGGTTCTAAGAATAGCCAACACTCATTGGCTCGTTGCCGTTTTCTGAAGCTCAAAGACAGCAAGAAAGCCATCAACTTTCCCAGGAACGGGAGAGAACAACTCCAGCCGCCCCTTTGCGGCACGCGCGATACTTTCGGCGATGGCGAGACCAAGGCCGGAACCAGGGCCATCGGCTCTAGTCCGTTCGAAGCGTCGCTTCAACAGGGAAAGGTGATCGGGCGGGATGACGGCGCTGTCGTTGCAGACGCTGAGTTTGCCCGCAGCGGAAAGCGTGATCTCGACCGGCGTCCCCGTAGGCGAATGGTTCAGCGCGTTCTCGATTAAATTCCGCGCCAGGATACCGAAAGCGTCGGGGTCGAGGCGCGACAGCACGGTATCAGGCATATCGGCATGAAGGCGCTCACCGGCCCGCTCATTGCGAAAATCCTCCAACGTCAGCGCAAGAATCGGCACCAGATCGCTTTCTATCTCGCGCACAACTCCAGCACCCTCCGCACGCGCAAGTTGCAGGAGTTTTTCGGCAAGTCGCGCCAGTCGTTTCAGTTCCGCTTCCAGGGCTAGCACCCGTTGTCGCCGCGGCTCTTCCTTCAGTTCGCGCGCGAGACGCTGAACTTGGGCAAGCGCGGCAGCAATCGGTGTCCTGAGTTCATGCGCCGCCGACGAGGTGAACGCCCGTTCGGCTTCGAGTGCGCGAGTCATTCTCTGCATCAACCGATTGATGGATTCGCACAATGGCAGAAACTCGATCTGTAATCCTTCCATTGTGATCGGAGCGAGATCGGTTTCGTCGCGGCGGCGAACCGCTTCCGACAACCGGATCATCGGCTTCAGGCGGGCGCGGGTCAGCCACCATACCCAAAGCATGCTGAGCGGCAGCAGGGCGGCGATTGGCCAAGCCAGCGCCACCAGCGCACGGCGCAAAGTGCTGCGCCGATGCTTCAGCGGCTCGGCTAGTGCGATCCGGTAAGCGCCGGAAACCGCTTGTGTCCCATAAAGCCGATAACCATGACGATTCCAGAAGCCAAGACGAGGCTTGTCAGCGAACAGCTTACGGTGCGCCTCATGAGAATAAAGCGCGATCCGGTTTTCACTGTCATAGATAGCATAGGTCAGATATTCATTATCCGCATCAAGCGGCGAAATCCTGCGCGAGCCAGATTCATTCGCATCGAATTCGTCGGCCGAGTTCGTTAGTTCCACCACAGCGATCGACAAAATGCGTTCAGCGACTTCCTGCAGAGCGCTGTCCGAAACTTCATTCAGCTCGTGCCGTAACACCCCGCCCGCAAGCAGGAGAGCCATCAGCCACAGAGCAGCCACGCCGAGCATCACGCCTAGCGACAGGTCACGGCGCAGGCTGCGCGGCCAGCTCACTCGGGCGTTCCGGGATGGCCCAGACGATAGCCCAGGCCGCGCAGGGTTTCGATAGCATCCCAACCGAGTTTTTTGCGCAGACGGCTGACATAGACCTCGATCGTGTTGCTCTCTACCTCGCTGTCGAAGCTGTACAGGCGTTCTTCAAGTTGCGGCTTGGTCAGGATTGAACCGGGCCGCTGAAGCAGGGCCTCGAAGATCGCCCATTCCCGTTGTGAAAGGTCGATTCGGCCTTCCGGGCCGGAGATGCTGCGGGACACTAGGTCGATCTCCAGTGGCCCCAACCGGATCAATGGGTTTGGATTGCCCGCATAGCGGCGTGCGACCGCTCCGATTCGCGCGGAAAGCTCGTCCAGGTCAAAGGGTTTGACCAGATAGTCGTCGGCACCTGCGTTCAACCCTTCGATGCGTTCGGTGATGCGATCCCTGGCAGTGAGGATGATGACCGGCGTGTTGGAACCGCGTGCGCGCACATCGCGCAGAAGCTTCAACCCGTCTCCGTCCGGCAGCATCAAGTCGAGCAAAACCAGATCGTAAGTGACTCCATGCAGACATGCGCGTGCATCAGCAATGGTTGTGACACGATCGACACAATGGCCCTCGGCAAGAGTCTGATCCTGCACGGCCATCCCGATACCTGGATCATCTTCCACCAACAGAATACGCATGTAGTTCCCCATTGCAGAAAACCATGATGTCACAAGCTGACATCAGCCTGAACGCGAAGCACTGCAGCTTTCAGGAGCATTTCAGTTTGCATGGCTAAATTCGCAGCATCACACCGATGAAAGGAAGTCGCAATGTACCGAAAGCTGATCCTGATAATACTTGGCACCAGCCTTGTCGCGGGAGCCACCGCGCTGGCCAGCGGTCGCTGCGACCGCCCGATGCGGGACTGGCGACCGCGTGAGGCTGCCGCAGCGAAAGCCCAGGAATTGGGCATCGAAGTGAGCCGTATCCGCACCGATGACGGCTGCTACAAGATTCACGGGCGCATTGCCGATGGCCGCTCCATCGAAATCAAAATGGACCCCGTCACGCTGGAAGTCCTGAAAACCAAATACCGGGACCAGGCGCACCGCGAAGATCATCACGAACATCATGAAGATGATCGCGGGGTGAGTACTCCGCCATCGACACAACAGGTTCCGGCCAATCCGTTGATTGGCCCGGCAACCGGCACCACGAAATAACTTTCCGGAGAAATGCAGATGAAAACCGCAACCACAGCCGCTGTGTGCCTGACGTTGGCCATGCTGGCGACGCCAGCCTTGGCCCGTCCGGTCACGATCACTACGAAGATGAAGCCTTATGGAGGCGATGGAGCCTATCTCGCGCTTTATCTCACCGATGCGCAGGGAGCCTACCAGGGTACTTTATGGGTTGCCGGCAGGAAGACGAAATACTGGTCGCATCTTTCCAGTTGGTATCGCGCCACTGGCGGCGCGCCCGCCGGTATCGATGCCATTACTGGCGCCAGCGTTGGATCGGGCCGCACCTTGACGGTGACGGTCGAACTCGCCGATGCACTGATCGACACGGGCTACCAAATCCGCGTGGACAGCGCCGTCGAAAAG
>JAITWP010000014.1 GCA_031285365.1 Azoarcus sp. | reverse complement strand
CCGCCTTGGGAGCCGCCATGCGAAAGATCGTCCATCTGTGTTTCGGTGTCCTCAAAAACCGAACACCTTACAGAGAAAATTTCGCCTCTACCCGTTGACGGGCAAGACGGTATCTACATGTCAAACGACAACAGGCTCGGAAGATATTTGGTCGTGGTCGAACGCCAGTTTGATCTTCTCGCTGTCCGGGTCGATGTCGATAGTCACTTCGCCGCCGTTGGCAAGCCGTCCGAACAGCAGTTCATCGGCCAGCGCGGCGCGAATCATGTCCTGGATCAGCCGCGCCATCGGGCGCGCACCCATTGTTGGATCGAACCCTTTTTCAGCCAGCCAGGATTTGAGGGCGCAGGTGAAATGGGCCTCGACCTTCTTCTCGTGCAACTGGCCTTCGAGCTGCGTCAGGAACTTGTCGACCACGCGCAGAATGACTTCGCTGTCGAGCGCCTTGAACGAAATCATGGCGTCGAGTCGGTTGCGGAACTCAGGGGTGAAAATGCGCTTGATTTCGCCCATTTCATCGCCCACTTCGCGCTTGACCGAGAAGCCCATGACGGATTTCTGAATGGCGTCGGCTCCGGCGTTGGTGGTCATGATGAGAATGACGTTGCGGAAATCGGCCTGCCGTCCGTTGTTGTCGGTGAGCGTGCCGTGATCCATGACCTGGAGCAGGATGTTGTAGATGTCCGGGTGGGCCTTTTCGATTTCGTCGAGCAACAGCACGCAATGCGGCTTTTTGACGATCTGCTCGGTGAGCAGCCCGCCCTGGTCGAAACCGACGTAACCCGGAGGCGCGCCGATCAGGCGGCTTACCGCGTGGCGTTCCATGTATTCGGACATGTCGAAGCGCGCAAGCTCAATGCCCATGGTGTAGGCAAGCTGGCGGGCAACTTCGGTCTTGCCGACACCGGTTGGGCCGGAGAACAGGAAGCAGCCGATGGGTTTTTGCGGATTGCCCAGACCGGAGCGCGACATCTTGATGGACTTCGCCAAGGCGTTGATGGCTTCGTCCTGCCCGAACACGACATTTTTGAGGTCGCGGTCGAGCGTTTTCAGCGAGGCGCGGTCGTCCTGCGAGACGCTGCGCGGCGGGATGCGGGCGATTTTGGCGATGATGTCCTCGATCTCGCCCTTGCCGATGGTTTTCTTCTGCCGGGACTTGGGCAGAATGCGCTGCGCCGCGCCAGCTTCGTCGATAACGTCGATGGCCTTGTCGGGCAGGTGGCGGTCGTTGATGTATTTGGCCGACAGTTCAGCGGCGCAGGTGAGGGCCGAGAGCGAGTACCGGATGCCATGATGTTCCTCGAAACGGGTTTTCAGACCCTTGAGGATCTCGACGGTTTCGGCCACCGAAGGTTCGGTGATGTCGATTTTCTGGAAACGCCGGGACAGGGCGTGGTCTTTTTCGAAAATCTGGCGGAATTCGGTGTAGGTGGTCGCGCCGATGCACTTCAGCCGACCGGTGGAAAGCGCCGGTTTCAGCAGGTTCGAGGCATCCAGTGTGCCGCTGGAGGCCGCGCCGGCCCCGATCAGGGTGTGGATTTCGTCGATGAAGAGAATGGCATCCTTGCTGTCGAGCAACTGCTTGAGCACGGCCTTCATTCGCTGCTCGAAATCGCCGCGATATTTTGTGCCAGCCAGCAGTGCCCCCATGTCGAGGGCGTAGACCTGTGCGTCTCCAAGGATTTCTGGCACGAGCTTGTCGACGATCCGATGGGCCAGTCCTTCGGCGATGGCGGTTTTGCCCACACCCGCCTCGCCGACCAGCAGCGGATTGTTCTTGCGTCGGCGGCACAGGGTCTGGATGACCCGCTCGATTTCCCTGTCACGCCCGATCAGCGGGTCGATCTTGCCCTGCAAGACCTGCTGGTTGAGGTTATGGGTATAGGCTTCGAGCGCGTTGTTGCGGGTTTTGTCTTCCTGTTCCTGTTCGGGGGAGCCTTCCTGCTCGTTGCGACTGGAGGCCGAGGCGCCTTCCGGTTGCGTTCGGGTGATGCCGTGCGAGATGAAGTTCACGACATCGAGGCGGGAAACGTTTTGGCGCTGGAGGAAAAAGACGGCGTGTGAATCCTTTTCGCCAAAAATGGCGACCAGCACGTTGGCGCCGTTGACTTCCTTTTTTCCCGATGACTGTACATGCAGGATCGCGCGCTGAATGACGCGCTGAAAACCGAGCGTGGGTTGGGTTTCGATCTCGTCGCTGCCCCCGATCCTGGGGGTGTGCTCGTTGATGAAATGGGACAGTTCCCGCCGCAGTTCGTTGATGTTGACCGAGCAGGCGCGCAGAACCTGCGCAGCGGACGGGTTGTCCAACAACGCGAGCAGCAGATGCTCGACAGTGATGAATTCGTGGCGTTTCTGTCGGGCCTCGACGAAGGCCAGATGCAGACTGACCTCAAGCTCTTGCGCGATCATTCGTTCTCCTCCATCACGCATGCTAGCGGATGTTGGTGCTGGCGTGCGTAGGATACGACCTGTTCGACCTTGGTTGAGGCAACATCTTTTGTAAAGACGCCACACATTCCCATGCCTTCCCTATGAACCTGGAGCATGATCTGCGTTGCACGTTCACGATCCATATCGAAATATTTTTGCAGGACGACCACGACGAAATCCATCGGGGTGAAGTCGTCGTTGAGCAGGAGCACCCTGTAGAGCGGGGGACGGCGGACACCTGTGCGCTGGGCTTCCAGGGTGGTTCCGTCTTGTTTCCGAGTTGTTGTTGCCATGCGAATCATTCTAATCGAACAGGGCCGCTATTGGGTGGAAGCAAGGCCGGGCGATCGTTACCTTCAAGAGGGAAGAGAATTTTTTCTCAAGCTTATTTCCGTATCGAGTATGCCAGACTGGCAGCAGGCACATGCAAAGATGTTTGTGCCTGTGTGTAATGTTACGAGCAAAATGTTGATATATATCAATAATCAGAAAACCGTTGACATTGCGAAAAAAATTGCGTGAAAATGCAGAGTACGCGTGGGTCGCATTCGGCTAATGGGTGCTTTTTCTGGCGAAATTGTACGGGCAGAGAATCCAGTAGTGTTTGATGAAATACGCTAACCGAGGGGTTTGTGTCACTTTGAAGGATGAAGGATTAAGGTAAATGGCAACTGGTACTGTTAAATGGTTCAACGATTCCAAGGGTTTTGGGTTCATTACTCCCGATGATGGAAGCGAAGACCTGTTCGCGCATTTTTCCGCTATCACCATGGGCGGTTTCAAGACCTTGAAGGAAGGCGAAAAAGTTTCCTTCGAAATCACGCAAGGGCCTAAAGGGAAGCAAGCTTCCAATATTCAGCGCCCTGCCTGATAACAGCAAGCCAAAAGACGGGCGCATTAACTCTGCGCCCGGCTCTTTTGCGTCCTGATTTTCGTGTTGGCGTTGCCCCGGATAAGGGGGATGGGTCAGCTTGCATCAACCTCAGGCGTGGGTCGGCGCAAGCGGATATGCAGCTCCCGAAGCTGTTTTTCGTCGACCGCGCCAGGAGCGTTGGTCAGCAGGCATTGCGCGCGCTGTGTCTTGGGGAAGGCGATAACGTCGCGGATAGACTCCGCCCCGGCCATCAGCGTTACCACGCGATCCAGCCCGAAAGCCAGCCCGCCGTGCGGCGGCGCGCCGAATTTGAGGGCATCGAGCAAAAAACCGAACTTGACCCGTTGCTCTTCGGCTCCAATATTGAGCGCCTCAAATACGGTTTCCTGCATATCGGCGCGATGGATACGGATCGAACCGCCGCCGATTTCCCAGCCATTGAGTGCCAGATCATAAGCCTTGGCGAGGCATTTGCCGGGATTGCTTTTCAGAAGCTCGATATGTTCATCCCTGGGGCTGGTGAAAGGATGGTGGCAGGCCACCCAGCGTTTATCGTCCTCGTCGTATTCAAACATCGGGAAATCGACGATCCACACGGGACACCAGGGTGCGCCGGAAAGGTATCCCTTTTCATGTCCGAGTTTGATTCGGAGTGAACCGAGGGCATCATTCACAATTTTTGTATTGTCGGCCCCAAAGAAAATGAGGTCGCCCGATTTGGCCCCGGTGCGTTCGAGAATCGCACGTAATGCCGTTTCGTGCAGATTCTTGACGATGGGCGATTGCAATCCCTGCTCATTGGCCTGGCTTGCGTCATTGACCTTGATATAGGCCAAACCCTTTGCGCCATAGATGCCGACGAAACGGGTGTATTCGTCGATTTCGCCGCGCGAGAGGCCCGCGCCTCCCGGCACGAGCAGGGCCGCGACCCGGCCACCGGAATTGGCCGCGCCGGAAAATACCTTGAAGGCGACATCCTTGACGATGTCGGTGATTTCGGTGAGTTCGAGCGTCACCCGCAGGTCGGGCTTGTCGGAGCCGTAGCGGTTCATCGCCTCTGCGTAGGTCATGCGTGGGAAGGGGTTGGGCAACTCGACTGCAAGCGTTTCTTTGAAGACGAAGCGAACCATCTCTTCCATCAGGTTGGTGACGCCGTCCACGTCCATGAACGACGTTTCGATATCGACCTGGGTGAATTCGGGCTGGCGGTCGGCGCGCAGGTCTTCGTCGCGGAAGCACTTCGTAATCTGATAGTAACGATCGAACCCCGAGATCATCAAAAGTTGCTTGAACAACTGTGGCGACTGCGGCAGGGCGAAAAACTCCCCGGCGTGAACGCGGGAGGGAACCAGATAATCGCGCGCGCCTTCGGGCGTACTTTTCGTGAGCATCGGCGTTTCGATGTCGATGAAGCCGTGGGAGTCGAGGAAGCGGCGAAAAGCCATCGCGGCCTTGTAGCGCAGCATCATGTTGTTCTGCATCCGGGGGCGGCGCAGGTCGATGACCCGGTGGGTCAGGCGCACCGTTTCGGAGAGATTGTCGTCGTCGAGCTGGAAAGGCGTCGGCAACGAGGTGTTGAGAATCTCGATGTCGTGGCACAGCACTTCGATTTCGCCGGAGGCAAGATTCGCGTTTTCCGTGCCCGCCGGGCGGCGACGCACTTTGCCTGTGAGTTTCAGGCAGTACTCGTTGCGAATCGACTCGGCAGCCTTGAACATGTCCGGGCGATCCGGGTCACACACGATCTGTGCCAGCCCCGCAATGTCCCGAAGGTCGATGAAGATGACCCCGCCGTGATCGCGGCGGCGGTGAACCCAGCCACAAAGCGTGACAGTCTGGTCGAGATGGGCGGTCGTAACCTGGCCGCAATAGTGAGTTCGCATGAAAAAAATTCCAAAGGCTCAATCGAGTTTGAGAAGACTGGTTTCCGGTGCACGTGATGGGGGCGCAACCACTCCCATCGAGATGATGTACTTGAGCGCCTCATCGACACTCATGTCGAGTTCGATGACATCCTCCGAGGGCAGCATCAGGAAGAACCCGGAAGTCGGATTGGGCGTGGTGGGGACATAGATACTGATGTAATTGCTGCCAAGCAGTTGGGCAATATCGTCACTGGGGGTTCCCGTCAGAAAACCAATCGTCCAGAGACCCTTGCGCGGGTATTGCACCAGCAGTGCCTTGCTGAAAGCCTTGCCGGTGTCGGAAAAAAGTGTGTCGGCGACCTGTTTGACGCCGTGGTAGAGGGGTTTGACCACCGGGATGCGACCCAGCAGCGCCTCCCAGGATCGCACGATTCTTTGTCCGAGCACATTCGCGCCGATGACACCGGTGGCGAACAGAATGGAAATGCCCACCAGCACGCCCAGTCCGGGGATGTTGAAGCCGAGGATGTTTTTCGGATGCAGGCTCTGTGGCAGCCAGGGCATGATCCAGCCGTCCAGCGTGTTGACGACCCACGCCAACACCATGACGGTGAAGGACAGGGGTATCCAGATCAGGAGGCCGGTGATGAAATACTTCTTCACGCAGGGAAATCCTGTGCAGGAAATCAGGACGAATGACAGGCGCAGCTACCGCCGCAGGGCAGGGCCGTCGCCGGGGCGTCTTCGTTCTTGCCGCTACTCGCGGGGCACTTGAAATCGGTGGCGTACCAGCCGCTTCCCTTGAGTTGGAAGCCTGCGACCGAGAGTTGCCGGACGTAACGGTCATTGTTGCAGGACGGGCAAACGGTGAGCACGGCATCGTTCATTTTCTGAAGGTGCTCTTTTTGGAACCCGCAATGTTCGCAGCGGTATTCATAGATCGGCATGAAGATCTCCTTGAAGCTGAACCCGTAAGTTTAGCGTAACGTGCCCGCGCGAAGAAAGCTGAAAATTCCCCTCCGTGGGCACCCCGAAGGACTGGGGTTAATTCCCCTCTATGGAGGGGTGGCCCGAAGGGCCGGGGTGGTTGCGCGGGCACGCGCGGTGTTCAAGGGAGGGCCGTGGAGAAAATGGGCAGGAGTGTGTTCAGCGTTTCGCCCTGAAACAGGGCGAGCAGCCCCGCGACGGCGAGGAAAGGCCCAAAAGGCATCGGCGTGTTACGTCGGTGGAGTTTGAGCGCGACCAGACTGATCCCAAAAAGCGCGCCGGTGACAGATGCCAACACCACAACCAGTGGCAGCATTTGCCAGCCCAGCCACGCGCCGATGGCCGCAAGCAGCTTGAAATCTCCATGTCCCATGCCTTCCTTGCCGGTGGCGAGCTTGAACAGCCAATACACCGACCACAGGAAAAGGTATCCGGCCACGGCCCCGATAACGGCATCTTCGAGAGAGACATTGCCCGTGAGCAGATTGAAGATCAGGCCCATCCACAGCAGAGGCAGGGTCAGGCTGTCAGGCAACAGGCGGGTGTCGAAGTCGATGAAGGCCAGTGCGATCGTGATCCAGACGAAAATCAACAGCGCCCCCACCGTCATCAGGCTGAAGCCGAAGCGCCACGCCACGCAGGCGGAGAGCATTGCCGTCAGCAGTTCCACCAGTGGATAGCGGACGCTGATGGCTGCCTTGCAATGACGGCAGCGCCCACGCAGGAACAGGTAACTCACGAGTGGGATGTTTTCCAGCACCGAAATCGCGTGTTCACAATGCGGGCAACGCGAGCGTGGCGCGATGAGGTTGAACCGTTCGCCCCTGACATCGCTGCTACCGCCACCATTGGCTTCAGCATGAAATTCGGCCATCTCCGCCTGCCATTCGCGCTCCATCATCACGGGCAGGCGAACGATGACGACGTTGAGAAAACTGCCGATGAAAAGGCCGAGCAATGCAACAAGCGGAATGAGTATGGATGGATCGAGGAAAGTGACCATGTAGTCAGACAACAGCACCGAGTTTGAAGATCGGCAAGTACATGGCTACGACCAGGCCGCCAATTACTACGCCGAGGAAAACCATGATGAGAGGTTCCAGCAGGGTAGACATGGCGGCGACCGCGTCGTCGACTTCCTGATCATAAAAATCGGCCACTTTGGAAAGCATGTGATCAAGTTGTCCGGCTTCTTCACCGATGGACACCATCTGCACGACCATGGTCGGGAACATACCAGAGTTCTGCATGGAGATGTTCAGGCTCAGGCCGGTGCTGACCTCGTTCTGGATGTTGCGCGTGGCAACCTGATACAGATGATTGCCCGAAGCGCCGCCTACGGAATCCAGAGCTTCGACCAGCGGCACACCAGCGGAGAACATCGTCGACAGCGTTCGTGACCAGCGCGCAATGGTGGCCTTGCGGACAATATCGCCCACGACCGGCAGTTTGAGCAGTAAACGGTCAACCGCGATCTGCATGGGGACGGATCGTTTGTAGAACGCGATGGCAGCCATGATGCCGCCGATCAGCAGGCCGAAAATGATCCACCAGTACGCGACGAAGAAATCGGAAATACCGATGACAACCAGTGTTGGTGCGGGCAGTTCCGCTCCGAAGTTGGCGAAAACCTCCTTGAATGTGGGAACGACCCAGATCATGATGACAGAGATGACCACCATCGAGACGACGATGACGGCGGCTGGATAGAACAGCGCCGACTTGATCTTGCTCTTGATCGCAAGGATTTTTTCCTTGTAGGTTGCCAGGCGTTCGAGGATGGTATCCAGGATGCCGGCCTGTTCTCCCGCCGCGATCAGGTTGCAATACAACCTGTCGAAATGCACCGGGAACTTGGAAAACGCCTGCGACAGACTGGAGCCGGTTTCGACTTCCCCGCGGACTTCGTTGAGCAGCCGGGACAGGCCGGGGTTTCCCGCGCCTTTGATGCCGATATCGAACGCCTGGAGCAGGGGAACGCCCGATTTCATCATCGTTGCCAACTGGCGGGTAAAAAGCGCGATGTCCTTGTCGGTTACCCTGCTTCCGCGGGACATGACCTGCTTCTTGATCTTCGAAGGGACTATGCCTTGGCGGCGCAACGAGGTCTTGACGACCGAGTCGCTGGCCGCCCGTATTTCACCGCGAATGGTCTTGCCCGTCTTGTCCTTGCCTTCCCAGACGTAGAGATGTTCCTTTGCTCCCCCCTGTGGGCGGCGAGCGGAGCGGGATGCGGGGGCGGATGCTGTTGCCATGTCGGGGTT
>JAITWP010000338.1 GCA_031285365.1 Azoarcus sp. | reverse complement strand
CGACTTCATCGTAGGCGGCAATGGCGGCCCGGATATCACCCTGTTCGGTCAGTGCTTCGCCTTTCTTGAGCAAGGCATCCGCGACAACCGTCCGGACGGCAGGGTCAGTCTCTCGACCGAAACGTTGATCGAGCCGTTCATAAGCAGCGGCTGCCGCCTTGTGGTTACGCAATTGGCGCTGAAGGTCGCCCTGGTAGAAAATTGCCCAAGCTCCCATGGCCTTGTCGTCGCCGTCGCTATAAGTCCGCTCGATGTCCCTGTAGATGGGGATTGCCGCCGAAAGATTGCCTTGTTTGGCCTGGTCTGCGGCCTGACGGAACATGGCGGTGACGTACTGCCTGCGCAGGGCAGGGTCGGTGCCATCTCCATGGAGAGGAGTTGTTTCATCCCGGGTGGAAGGCGGTGTCGTAGGCGTGGTGGGCTGACCAACGTCCCTTGGTTCTGGGCGGGTATGGGTAGTAGTTTGCCGGTCGTCGCGGGGGCCTGGAGTAGTGGATGCGGTCTCGCAGGCTGAGATAGCGAGCGCCAGGCAGGTTGACAGCGCGATTGTCCTGAACGGGCGAAACCCTGCGCCTGTTGCGCGGGGCGGTACGAAATCGTTGGGAACGGTCTGCATAAATTTTTTTCGCAAGTTACAGGCAACCCCGGCCTTGTGACCGGGGTGCGCGAATCTTCCCAGGCTGAAACCTTACTATCTGGACGACAGTGCTGTTTCAGGGTTGTTGAGCCGTATTTCGGCGACCCGCCACTTGGTGATGTCAATCAGCCGCTTGATGAATTCGTTTTCATCACTGGCGAATTGTTGCTCAAGTTGGGCGTAGGTGGCGAGGGTTTTATCGGCGTTGTCCTGTTTGTAGAAAGCTTCTGCCTTGGAAACGATCGCTGAAGCCAGCACTTCCCGAATGGTCGGGCTTCTTTCATTCCCGAAATTCCGTTCGATCCGTTCGTAGGTAGTGATGGCATCCCTGAGATTGCCTTGTTCACCGAGAAGGCCAGCCTTGTTGAGCAGCGCCCTGGCTGCGAACTGGCGGGAACCGGGGGAGGAAGCCCTCCCGTAGCGTTGCATGACCTGCTCGTACATGGGGACAGCCTTTTCGAGGCTTTCCTGTTCCATCGAAACGGCCTGGTTAAAAAGTGTCTGGGCGGGGATATCTCTTGTGTCGAGAGCGGGGGTGGCATCAGCGCGCGAGAAAGGTTGTGCATGGCTCGGAGCGAACCCTGCGATGAAAAGCAGTACTGTGACCGCGATGAGCCGGGTTGCGGCAAAAACACTATGTAAACAGTTGGATGACAATACGGTTATCATAAAAAAATCTCCCTACAACCAAGAAAAGTGCGCGCTATAAATACACAGACACAGGAAAGAAACGTGCTTATATTAACAAGCCTGTGATAGATGAACCCGTATCACGAAAAACTTTTTTTGCTGATGCGCCTCCTCGCCAGGATCTCCGATCGCTGGAGAGACTCAAAGGAATTCAGATGACCACGAACAAGACAGCTCCCGCCGCTTCTTCGCCTGCTCCAGGCGTTCCCTCACGCAGGACACGTGCTCCGAAGAAAGCCGCTTCGGCGGGTAAGGGAGCGCGGCCTCGATCCGCCAGGGCGGGCGATGTGGCAACTTCCCTGACGCAGAAGGGCATCGAGAATTTCGAGGTCGGACAGGCGACGGATGCCGCTCATGATTCCAAGGTCGTGGCCGTGACCGATATTCTCCAGACGCAGAGTCATGACGTTTCTTCTGCGGTCAGTGCATTGGAGGCCATTCTCGACGGCGCTTCTCCCGATGACGTTGAACTGTTGCGCGCAACCTTCCTGCGCAAGACAAAAGGGAGCAGGGGTGAGGCCGACAAGGAACTCGTCACACGCGATGACGAGTTGTCCGCCGATTGGCGCACCGGGGGTTATCCCTACAAAAACCTGATGTCGCGCAAGAATTACGAAAAGCAGAAATACCGTCTTCAGGTGGAGTTGCTGAAGTTGCAGGCGTGGGTCAAGGAAACGAAACAACGGGTTCTCATCCTTTTCGAGGGCCGTGACGCGGCGGGCAAGGGCGGAACCATCAAGCGTTTCATGGAACACCTGAACCCACGCGGCGCCTCGGTCGTCGCGCTAGAAAAACCTTCGGAAGTCGAGCGCGGTCAATGGTATTTTCAGCGTTATATCAAGCACTTGCCAAGTGCAGGCGAAATCGTGCTGTTCGACCGTTCCTGGTATAACCGCGCCGGGGTGGAAAAGGTCATGGGTTTTTGCACCGTAGACGAATACGCCGAATTCATGCGGCAATGCCCGGAATTTGAGCGCAATCTCGTGCGCAGTGGCATTCATCTCATCAAGTTCTGGTTCTCGGTAGGCCGCCCGGAGCAGCGCAGGCGCTTCAAGGAACGCGAAAATCATCCCCTCAAGCAATGGAAGCTCTCCCCGGTCGACAAGGCTTCGCTCGACAAATGGGACGATTACACCAGGGCCAAGGAAGCGATGTTCTTCTACAGCGACACGGCAGATGCGCCCTGGACGGTAGTGAAGTCGGATTGCAAGAAGCGGGCGCGTCTCAATGCCCTGCGCTACGTGCTGCACAAGCTGGCTTACGCCAACAAGGATATAGCCCGTATCGGGCCGCTCGATCCGTTGATTGTCGGGCGTGCCAATGTCGTTTATGAGAAAGGGGAAATGTTGGGCGCGCCGTGAGTGGTGGGGCCTCGGAAAGAGATGCCCGTTACGGCGTTCTCAGGCCCGCCATCGTTTCCAGCCAGTGCTGGGCCAGTTCGACCATGCGATTGGCAAACCCCCATTCGTTGTCGAACCACACGAAGAGATTGACCATGCGTGGCCCGCAGGCGCGGGTCTGGCTGCCGTCGACGATGGCCGAATGGGGATCGTGGTTGAAGTCGATCGAGGCGTGCGGCGCGTCCGCCCATTCGATGAATCTGGCCAGGGGGCCGTGGGCGGCTTCGCGCAGCAGATCATTGATCCGCGTGGCGCTGACTTCCTTCGGGAAGGTCAACACCATGTCGATGGCGGAAACATTGTGCGTCGGCACGCGGATGGCCTTTGCCTCGACCCGTCCTTTGAGTTCGGGCATCAGGCGTTCGACAC
>JAITWP010000280.1 GCA_031285365.1 Azoarcus sp. | reverse complement strand
TCAAGCGGGACGGATTGGCTCCGGAAGATGCCGTTGTCACTGCCTACGCCACGCCGCGCCGGTTGGCTGCGCACATCACTAGTGTGTTGCCCGCCGCTGCCGCCAAGTCTGTTTCACAGAAACTGATGCCGGTTTCCGTTGGGCTGGACTCGTCAGGCACGCCCACACCCGCGTTGTTGAAAAAACTGTCGGCCCTGGGAACGGATGCTTCTGCCGTTGAAGGACTGCGCCGGGAAAACGACGGCAAGGCCGAGATTCTGTTCTACGACAGCACCGCCAAGGGTGCGACGCTGGCCGAAGGGCTGCAAAAGGCGCTTGGAGTTGCGCTGACCACGTTGCCGATTCCAAAGGTGATGAGCTACCAACTGGCCGACGGCTGGACGAGCGTCAATTTCGTGCGTCCCGCGCATTCTCTCCTTGCCCTGCATGGCGCGACGGTCGTGCCGGTTATCGCGCTCGGCCTCACTTCCGGCAAGGTGACGGTTGGGCATCGTTTCGAGGGGGGCTCCGATCCCATTACCGTCGAACACGCCGACTACTACGCCAGAATCCTGCTCGACCGGGGCGCGGTCATCGCTTCCTTTACCGAGCGCCGCGCCGAGATCGTCCGCCAGTTGGAGGTGGCTGCCGCAAAAGCTGGCCCCGGCCTCTCCCCGGTGGAAGACGACGCGCTACTCGACGAGGTGACTGCGCTGGTCGAACGGCCCAATGTGCTCGTCGGACAATTCGAGCCGGAATTTCTGGAAGTGCCGCAGGAATGCCTGATTCTCACGATGAAGGCGAACCAGAAATACTTTCCGCTGCTGAATGCCGCTGGAAAACTTTCTCACTACTTCCTGATTGTCAGCAATCTCACGCCCGCCGACCCTTCCGCCATCATCGGCGGCAATGAGCGCGTCGTGCGTCCCCGGCTGGCCGATGCCAAATTCTTTTTCGACCAGGATCGCAAAAAAACGCTGGAGTCGCGCATCCCGGCGCTGGAAAAAGTCGTCTATCACAACAAACTCGGCAACCAGTTGGAGCGCAGCAAGCGGGTAGCCGCCATTGGCCGCGACATCGTGAAAAAACTGCCGGAGGATTTAACCCCCAGGCAAAGCGTCATGCTCGACAACAGAGTCAAGCTGGCCGCGCTGGTTGCGAAAGCCGATCTCCTGACGGACATGGTGGGCGAATTCCCCGAACTGCAAGGCATCATGGGCCGCTATTACGCCTTGGGGGACGGCTTTCATAAAGAAGTCGTCAATGCCATCGAAGATCACTACAAGCCACGTTTTGCGGGCGATACCCTGCCGCGCGGCAAGGTCGGCACGATCGTTGCGCTGGCGGACAAGCTGGAGACGCTCACGGGCATGTTCGGCATCGGGCAGACCCCCACGGGCGACAAAGACCCCTTTGCGTTGCGCCGCCACGCGCTCGGTGTCATCCGGATATTGACGGAAGGAGGGTTGGACGTGCCTCTCTCCGAGTTGCTCGATCTGGCGGCGGCGCACTTCAAGGAGTTTTTCGAGGGAGGCGAAAGCACTTCGATTCTGTCCGAATTCATCTTTGATCGCCTCGCCGTCAGTCTGCGTGAGCAGGGTTATACCGCGCAGGAAGTCGATGCGGTGCTTTCTCTGTGTCCGCAAATTCTTTCCGATATTCCCAGGCGCCTCGCCGCCGTGCGTGCGTTTGCCGCCCTGCCCGAAGCCTCCGCGCTTGCCGCCGCCAACAAGCGCGTCGGAAATATCTTGAAGAAGGCCGAAGAGGTCACGATTGCGCAACTCGATACCGCCCTGTTGAAGGAATCCGCCGAAATCGCGCTGTCCAATGCACTGGGTCGTATCGCACCGAAAGCGGATGCGGCCTTCGAGGCGGGCGATTACAGTAACTCGCTTCAGACGCTCGCGGCCCTGCGCGAACCCGTGGATGCGTTTTTCGACAAGGTGATGGTCAATGCCGAAGATCCGGCGTTACGCGCAAACCGTCTGGCCCTGCTCACCCAACTGCACGGGGCGATGAACAGGGTTGCCGATCTCTCGCGGTTGTCGGCCTGAACATCCTGGGAGGATTTCTGCCATGAACCTCATCATTCTCGACCGCGATGGAGTCATCAACTACGACTCCGATCAGTTCATCAAGTCGCCCGACGAATGGCGTCCCATCCCCGGGTCACTGGAGGCCATCGCACTCCTCAACCGTTGGGGTTGGCGGGTGGTACTTGCCTCCAACCAGTCCGGGGTTGGTCGTGGCCTCTTCGACCTGGATACGCTCAACGCCATTCACGACAAGATGATCAAGAGCCTTGCCCAGATGGGAGGGCGGCTCGATGCCATTTTCTTCTGTCCACATCCGGCGGATTCTCCCTGTAACTGCCGCAAGCCCAAGCCGGGACTGCTCATCGAGATCAGCAAGCGTTTCAATGTTGACCTGACTGGCGTGCCGGTGGTGGGCGACAGCCTGCGCGACCTGCAAGCGGCCATCGCGGTGGGCGGCCAGCCTTACCTGGTGTTGACCGGCAAGGGAGCGAAAACGCGAGAAGATCCGGAATTACCGCCGCAGACCAGAATTTTCGACGATCTTGCCGCTGTAGCTGCCCAACTGACTGCCTGAAATAGCGTTTCCATGATTTTTATCCGTTCTACTGTTTTTTTGTTGTTTGCATCCCTGGCAACGATCTACTTCGGTTCGCTGGGGGTACTGGTGGCCTGTATCGGTGTGAAGCCGATGACTCGCCACCGTTGGGTGAGGAAATGGGTTCCCGTGATGGTATGGGCTTCCCGCCATATCCTCGGCATTCGGTATCGTGTGATCGGACAGGAAAATATCCCCGTCGGGCCGGCGGTCATCGTCTCCAAGCATCAGTCGGCTTGGGAAACCTTCGGGTTGCAAGCCATTTTTCCGCCGCTCTGTTACATCCTCAAACGGGAATTGCTCTGGATCCCCTTTCTGGGGTGGGGGTTGGCCAGCATCCGTTCCATTGCCATTGACCGCAAAGCGGGCAAGAACGCGCTTTCACAAGTCGTCGAAAAGGGCCGGGAGCGCCTGAAGGAAGGGTTGTGGGTGGCGGTATTTCCGGAAGGTACCCGGGTTGCGCCAGGCGTTCGCGGGAATTATCGCCCCGGCGCCGCTTTCCTCGCCAAGCGTGCGGGAGTCCCGATCGTTCCCGTGGCGCACAACGCGGGGGAGTTCTGGCGGCGGCAGGCGTTCCTGAAGTATCCGGGCGAAGTCACCGTCAGCGTCGGTCCCGTGATCGAAGTCAAGGGCGTCAAGGTCGAAGAAATCAACCGTCGCACAAAAGAGTGGATCGAAAGTGAGATGACTCACCTGTTTCCTCACCATTTCAAGGACGGTGAACAGGAGCAGGCAGAGGACGAGTTCGATACGCTGTAGGGGCGGGTCTGAGACCCGCCCCTACAGAAGATCCTTCCTGAAAAGGACGGCCCTATTTTACTTCTTCGGTACTCTCTACTGCTTCGGCACCCTTGTTGTCCTCGGCGCTTCTGCCCGGATCGGCATTCCTGTCCAGTTCCTCGACGTATGCCTGCCATCTCTGCTGCTGCATCCGTTGTTGCAGTTCCGGCTTGATCTCACTGAGGGGCGGAACCTGAATGCTGCGCTCGTCTTCCAAGAAGATGACATGGTAGCCGTACTCGGTCTTGACCGGCGTCGTGGTGTACTTTCCTTTGGAAAGCTGGGTCATTGCCTCGGAGAAAGGCGGAGCGAACATGGCAGGGCTGGCCCAGCCGAGGTCGCCGCCGTTGTCCTTGGAGCCAGGATCGAGTGACCTGCTTGCCAGTTCCGCGAATTTCGCGCCCTTCTGGAGCCTGGAGATCACGTTCTTGGCATCCTGTTCGGTCTTGAGCAGGATGTGCCTTGCGTGGAATTCCTTTTGCCCATCCATGGAGGCTATGATCTTGTCGTACTCCTGCTCCAGTTCTTCATTGGTCGGCGCGTTGGTTTTTGCCCAGTCCTGCACGTAGTCGCGTATCAGCGCATTCTGACGGGCGAGGTTTTGCCGGACGAGCGTGTCGGGGCGCTTGTCGATGCCGGCCTTGATGGCATCCTGCTCAAGCATTGCCCGGCGAGCGAGCTCCCTGCGGATGCCGTCCTTCATGTTCGGGTCTTCCGGTGCGCCCTGGGCGCGCTGTTCGGCGATGATGACTTCGATGACTTCATCTGATATGACGACACCGCTGGCGGTAGATGCTCCCCCTGTACCGGAAGCGGTGGGAGCGCGATCACCGGCACAGCCCGTCAGGGCGATCAGACCGATAGCGGCGAAAACAACACGGAGGTGGTTCGGGAAAATTTTCATCAGGATTCCTTTTTGCAAGACAGGGGTTTGGTTTGGACGTTCATGGGCTGGCCTCGTCCTGGCTGGTTTCGTCTTCAAGCAGGTGTTTCGACAGGTACAGCCCCTGGGCAAGCGCGAATACAAAAATCAGTACAAGACAGCCAATTGCCTTGAAGTTGACCCAGACCTTTTCCGAAAAGTTGTACGCCACATAGATGTTAAGCGTACCGAGTATGACAAAAAACAATGCCCATGCCAAGTTGAGGCGAAACCATATCGGATCGGGGAGGCGTATCTGGCCTTCGAGCATTTTCCTGATGAGGTTGCGGCCGAAAGCCATGTCCGAGGCAATCAGCACCAAGCCGAACAGCCAGTAAAGGGCGGTGGGTTTCCACTTGATGAAGGCCGGATCGTGGAACGCAAGCGTGGCTCCACCAAGAGTGGCGATGACGAGCAGGCTGATCCACAGCATGCGATCGACCTTGCGGTGTTTGAGCCAGACGAGGCCGATTTGCAGCGCTGTGGCGACGATGGTAGTGAAAGTGGCAATCAGGATGGGCGCCAGATCGACGGGAATGTCCGCAGCCAGCCATTTCGTGACCAGAGCGTGCGCCTCGTCCGGAAAGGCTCCGGCGATATAGTAGGCGCTAAAAAAGAAAATGACCGGCAGCAGATCGAAAAGGATTTTCATGGGCGGAGATTATACGAAGTTGGCGTGGCTTTCGGGGACTCTTCAGCTTCGTATGCACGGAGGTTTTTCGTTGCCGGACAATGGCACGAACAGTTTGGTGTGGTTTTGACACTTCAACTGGAAATGTCCTGTGTTTCCTGTTGCAGCGTCAATGTCCAGGACAATGCGGTCATGTAACAGGAGGAAGCCTGCTCTGGGTGGATCTTACAGGCTTCGG
>JAITWP010000229.1 GCA_031285365.1 Azoarcus sp. | reverse complement strand
TGCTATCCACGAATCCCGCCAACTGCGAGGCCGTGGATAGTGCAGGGGGGCACAACGGAACGCGATCGCATTGGTTACAGGCAATATACGGTCTGCAAATGCCGGAATTACACGATCATTCAGCCAGTGACGAAGGCGGGCTGCCTGAACCGGGTCTTTCTCCTCAACCTTGATAGCGCCGAACTCGACTTCCATCAGTGTCACAACTGACAGGTAGGCATCCTCGGGGGCGATCTGTGCATACCAGTCTGCAACGTGAGGGTCGGCGCGATTGTCACCCGCTTTCCGAATTTCAGAAAGGACATTGGTGTCGATAAGATACATTAGTCGAAATTCGGAGCGACTGGAAAGCCGGGCGGCAGGGATGGATCGAAATCAATGTCGGCGAGGCCAGGCATGCTGAGGGCGTCCAGCAATGACTGCCTTTTACCGGCAAGCTTCTTGTAGTCGGTGAAGGCAAGGACAACGAGCGCTGGCTTGTTCCGTTCGGTGATTACGACAGGACCGTGGGCGGCGGCACGTTTGATGCGGCCTGGTTCACGATTGAAGTCGCGACTGGTGAAGGTGCTGGGCATTTGGCCATCTTTCGAGTAGTGACATACAGACAATGGGCGTCCCCCTCAAAAAGTCAACTTAATGCGATATTTTTCTGATCAGGTTCGCCCGCAAAAATTCGCTAAAAATGCTGCACTGCACAATTGGCGGAAGATCGAGCCCCCGGGCGTGGTGTAACAGCGCCAGCCCTCGGCAGAGCCCGAGGTTGATCAGGCCGCCACGATGGGCAGGCTGATGAGGGGTTCATCGCTGACGGGCGCCAGACTTTCAAGGCTCATGTAGCGCCTGCCAACGGCCCATTCGTCATTTTGGGGTCAGCTCTCTCCACCGTGCTTTGTGGATAAGAGTCGGCGGGAGCGGTTGCACTGGGTCATTGTTGGGACAACAATAACCGGCCATTCTATCAACGCATTCGGTCGTTAAATTTTGGGGGTAAGATGCGATCGTGGTGGTCGCCGACAAGCCTTATGTGGCTCGGCATTCATTTGATCCTCGTCTTGATCGGTATGCTCTGCATGACGACTGAGGGTGAGAAGATCTTCGGCGCGACACTTGCGCAAAGTTTGGGAAGCGGAGTGCTCGCGACCGGAATCGCGGGTATGGCGCTGTACCTGTACGTTCGATTGTCCGAGCAAACCCAAAACCGCCTCGAAGTGCTGACCGACGCGGGTATCATCAGCGTTTTCAGGCACCGATCGGTCAGGATCAAAAGCCATTATGACGAGCGCCTGCGCACTGCGAAACGGATTGATCTAATCGGACTTGGTCTTTCGTCCTTTCGCGAAGACTATGCCCGCGAGTTCGCCGAATGGTCACGGCGCGCAAAGGTCAGGATACTCCTCCTCGACCCTGATTTTCCTACAAAAGCCCATAGCTTGGCGGACTATCGCGACATCGAGGAGCAGGGCGCCAAAGGCAAGATCCGTGGCGATGTCGAGGCATTCCACAAGGCAATCGAAGGTGATGCTCAACTCGACCGCTCGAGGTTCGAAGTCCGCCAGATGTGCTCGATACCTGCCATCAATCTCCTACGGATCGATGACGAAATTTTCTGGGGTCCATATCTAATGGCCGAGCGGAGCCGAAATACGCCGACGCTGCTCGTCCAGCGGGGCGGTTTCATGTTTGACGATCTCGAACGGCATTTCGAAGAAACCTGGGCAGTCGCGGTGCCCAAGGCGGGGGCCTGAGCGCTTGTCGGTTCGGGTTCGCGCGGGATCGCGCATCCATATCGGGCTTGCAGACATGGGGTTCGCTTCGCCGCGGGCGTTTGGCGGCGTCGGCTTCATGGTCGACCGCACGGCCGCAGACGTCGAACTGCGGCGAGCGTCTACAACAGCTTTCGTCGGAATCGACGCCCTCGACGAGGCGTGTACTTCGGAGCTTGCGGCGCTAGTCGCATCACTCACCGAGGCGAACGGTGAGGATGTCGAGACGATTGTTCACTGTCATACTCTTCAGCATGTCGGCCTTGGCACAAAGACTGCGCTAAAACTGGCGGTGGTGGCGGCATATCATCGGCTGTTCGAAATGCCCGCCGATCGCGAAGCGCAACAGCGATTGACCGGGCGAGGCGGGGCATCGGGGATCGGCATTCACGGCTTTTTTGAGGGCGGGGTGTTGTGGGACGCCGGGAGGCCCTCGGACGAGGTGGAGGTGCTACGGCCTTCCGGTGCCGGCTTTGCTAAGTCGACGTCCCCATTGATGATGCGTCAGTCCTTTCCCTCGTCGTGGCGAATAGGACTGTGCCTGCCGAGCGCCGCACGGTCGCACGGGGAAGACGAACGGCGTTTTTTCGAGGCGCACACGCCAATCCCGCGCAACCAGGCGCTTGAGACCATGGCATTGCTCTATCATGGTGTACTTCCAGCCTTTCGGCAGGAGGATCTGGCGCTGCTCGCCTCCTCGCTTGCCGCGGTATCGCAGATTGGATTCAAGCGCATCGAGATTGAGCGGTGTGGTGCGGCGGCAATGAACCTGTTGGGCGATCTTGGTGCGAAGGGCTATGCTGCGGGAATGAGTAGCATGGGCCCTCTCGTCTATGTCATCATTGCAGCGGGTAACGAGCGCGCGGCTGACGAGATCGCGAAGATATGCGCGGTCCACGACGTGGAATGGCTCGGCACGTTCAACGGTCTCAACCGTGGCGCAACGATCTGCAAGGCAGACAACTGATGAGGTTGCGA
>JAITWP010000185.1 GCA_031285365.1 Azoarcus sp. | reverse complement strand
GCACCATCGCTAAATATCAACACAGATTGCAGAAAATAACTATGATGAATGGATGCAATCGCCCTGCCCGCGTTAGGGGGATTTTAGGGGTTTCTCCTGCAACCCTTCGCAGATGGGTTGAAAAGGAGCAGTTTCCGCGCCCAATAAGGCTTTCCAAGAGAGTTTCAGTTTGGCGGGCTGAAGACGTACAGGCGTGGATGCTGGACCGCAGCGCGAAATCTGCGTGACGGGGGGCGGAAATGACCACAAAACAAAAAAGCCGCTCCTTTTCGGAAACGGCTAAAGATTACGACCTCAGAAATAATTATACCGCAAATGACCCGCTTTTGGGTTGGTATTCGCTCGGTAAGCGGGTTCGTATGTCTTCAAAGACGCGGCGGTTTAATTCACGGGAGGGTGTCCGGCATGGCAATTGACACACTTCTTGGGCGGCTCGAAGGCGTCCGTCAAACCGGCCCGTGTACGTGGCGGGCACGATGCCCAGCACACGATAGCAAGGGTCTGACGCTCTCAGTACGCGAAATCGACGGTAACCGTGTCTTGCTGCATTGTTTTGCAGGCTGCGATACCAACGACGTTTTGGCCGCCATCGGGCTTGAAATGAGCGACCTGATGTCCGCGCGCGTGGGCGATTACTTCAAACCAGAGAGGATGCCATTTCCGGTTTCTGATGTGTTGCGCTGCGTTGCATTCGAGGGGCTTGTCATAGTCCATTCCGGAATAACGCTAATGAATGGACTTCCTTTCTCTCAAGAAGATCGAGAGCGATTAATGTTGGCGACACAGCGCATTCAGGCAGCCCTGACCGCGTCGGGGGTTGGTCATGGATAACTTCAAAGGTGTTGAACGCGGGCAAGCATTTCTTGACAGCATCGCAATGCCCGTGGCGCTTGAGGATAGGGTGCTTGCGACGTTAAACGGTGGCAGGGCTGCCACTACCCTTCGGAACGCGGCTACAGATGCTTCGCCACCATCAAACGAATGGCCCGAACCGCAACCGTTATCCGCAAAGATTGCGCCCGAACACTACCCGAAAGAGGCACTGCCGCAAACCGTCCTGGGGGCCGTAGAAGAGGTTCAGGGGTTTGTGAAGGCTCCATTACCGCTGGTGGCATCTTCTGCCCTTGGGTCGCTGTCCATAGCCTGTCAAGCCTACGCTGACGTGCAACGCGCGGAAAAGCTGCATGGCCCTGTGGGGCTGTTCCTGCTTACCGTTGCTGATAGCGGCGAACGCAAGTCGACATGCGACGGTTTTTTTTCTTCTGCTGTCCGTAGATACCAGGATGAAAAAATCGACGCCACGAGACAGACTCTCAGCGAATACAGTGCCGGTCACGCCGCATGGGAAGCTGAACGTGAAGGCATTCTGACTTCGGTCAAGTCGGATGCGAAATGCGGGAAAGACACGGAAGCGCGTCGCGCGGACCTTGCGCGGCATCAAATGAATGAGCCACAGCGCCCTCGCGTACCGCGCATGGTCTTGGCAGATGAAACGCCGGAAGCTCTGGCTTGGTCGCTTGCGCACATCTGGCCTTCTGCCGGGGTGATGTCGAGTGAGGCCGGGACTGTTTTTGGTTCGCACGGCATGGGCAAAGATTCGATCATGCGCAACCTGGGGTTGCTCAATACCCTATGGGATGGCGGTGAGCTATCTATTGGGCGCAGAACAAAGGAGTGTTTTACGGTAAAGGGCGCACGCTTGACCGTGGCGCTACAAATCCAAGAGGCCGCCCTGAGAGATTTTCTTGAAAAGTCGGGAACGCTTGCGCGTGGTTCCGGTTTTCTCGCCAGATTCATGGTTTCATGGCCTGAATCCACACAGGGAACAAGAAAATACGTTGAACCACCGAGGAATTGGCCCAAATTGTCGGCATTTCATGCCCGAATTACCGAAATACTGAGCCAAACGCCTCCAATTCAGGAGGATGGTACGCTATCTCCTGCCATACTGACCTTCACACCAGAAGCAAAGGCAGCATGGGTGGCGTTTCACAATGCCGTTGAGTCTGAACTGAGGCCCGGGGGCGATCTTTACGACGTCCGGGACGTTGCGAGCAAGGCTGCTGATAACGCGGCGCGGCTGGCGGCACTGTTCCAAGTGTTTGAGCACGGCATTGGCGCTATCGGGGCGGATTGTTTTGAGGCAGCAAGCCGCATCGTTGCGTGGCACCTGAGCGAATCAAGGCGTTTCTTTGGTGAGCTTGCGCTACCGGCGGAAATGGCTGATGCGGTACGGCTTGATAGCTGGCTGGTTGAGTATTGCCGACGCGAGCGCACGCACATGGTGAAAAAGAACCATGTCCGGCGACACGGCCCACTGAGGGATGGCAAGCGGCTTGAAACGGCGATTTCTGAGCTATCAGACCTTGACCGCTTGCGGCTCGAAAAGGAAGGGAAGTTTCTGACCCTTTACGTCAACCCGGCGATTTTTGGGGGGTCGCTATGAGCCTTTCCGCCCTGATCCAGAGACGAAAACAGGAAGTTGCTACTGCTACTTTTGCTACTCCTGCTACTCCGGAAGCTGAAAGTAGCAAAAGTAGCAGGAGTAGCAGTAGCAACACCGCAGAAACAAACAGCGAACAGGTTTCATTCTGGTGGCGCGTCCGATTCCCCGACCGCGACCCGGTGGAGACGTACTACCCGTCCGGGGAGTCACGAGAAGGCGTCCTGCGCGCCTATCCGGGAGCGACCGACGCCCAGCCCTTCACGCCTGCACACACGCCACCTGACGCCCCTATGCAGCCCTTCGAGCGCCAAGCAATCACCGCATGGCTTGACCTGATCGGCGAGACAGACCCGGCGGCGCGCGCGCATGTGCTGGCACGCTGCGAGACTTCACACGAGGTACGGGAATACACCCTCACGAGGGCACGCCAATGATTGCCTTCCACGTTCCGGGCCAGCCTGTCGGCAAGGGTCGCCCAAGATTCGCACGGCGGGGGAAGTTCATCGCCACCTACACGCCGGAGAAGACCGCAGGGTATGAGCAGCTTGTCCGACTGGCAGCACACCAGGCAATGCAGGGAAGACCGCCGGTTGAGGGGCCGGTATCCGTCGAGGTGTCCCTGTCGGTTGTTCCCCCTGCCTCGTGGTCGAAGCGCAGGCAGGCAGCAGCCCTTGCTGGCGAGACCCTGCCGACCACCAAGCCTGATCTCGATAACCTTATCAAGGCAATTCTGGACGGCATGGCGGGGGTCGTGATGGCCGACGATAAACAGGTGTCTGACCTGGTTGCGCGCAAGCGGTATGCGCTGGCGGCGGGCGCGGATGTGAGTGTTACTACAAAGGAGCAAACAACATGACTTTTTCAGGACTTTCCAGGTGGTGGCGGGTGCATTTTGAGGACGGCGAACCGGTTGAATCGTTCATGCCCCTAGGCGCATCGAAGGGTGAGATTCTCAAGGCTCATCCAACCGCGACCGCCGTTGAACCGTTCGAGCCTCCCAAAAAATGGCGCAAAAAGCCAATGACCGACAAAGAAAGGTGGGAAATCATCCAGTTTTGCTACAACACGGGCGAAACAGATTTCCTGACGATTGACGGCCTTCTGACCGAGTGCGAAAAAAACCCGTTCCTGCGAGGCCGCATGTACGAACGGGCGGTCGGAAGAGATACGACGTATGAGTAATTTTTTCAAAAGGGAAATCAAATGAGAGGCGGAAAACGTGAAGGCGCTGGCAGACCGCCGGGTTCCAAGTCCATCCTGACGCCAACGGACAAGGCAAAGAGGTATTGCGTCACTTTGGCCGCGCGCAAGCATTCGGACACGGCAATAGCAGCCCTGGTGGATGTTCTGAGCAACGGACAGAGCGAGGCCGCGAGGGTGTCCGCAGCATGTGCCCTGCTTGAACGAGGGTGGGGCAAACCAAAGCAGACGGCAGAGGTATCTGGCCCTGGCGGTGGCCCAGTTGAGACCGAGGTCACATCCCGGAAACTCTCAGGCGAGGAACTGGTTGCGGAACTGAGGCGCCGCGGGGACTTCCTACGGGGTTATTCGAGGAATGACACGGATGGCTTCACCGGTCGAAGTCGATCTACTGGAGCTACTGGCAGCAGAGCAGGCCAGACGCTCTTTCTGGGCGTTCCGCCAGTACATCAATCCACGCCTGAAAAAGGGCTGGTGGCAGCGCGAAATCGCCCATGAACTGCAACGCTTCTACGACGATCTCAAGGCAGGCACACGGCCCAAGCTGGTGATTCAGGCACCACCCCAGCACGGCAAGAGCACCATCATCATCGACTTCATCGCGTGGCTTTCAGGCCACGACCCGGACTGTCGGACGATCTACACGAGCTTCTCCGAGCGACTGGGCGTGCGGGCGAACCTGAGACTGCAACGCACGTTCACATCGAGGAAGTATGGCGCGGTATTCCCCGGAACACGGATCAATGAGCAGAACGTCGTCACCATATCGTCACAGACGCTACGCAACCGGGAGATTCTGGAGTTTGTAGGGCGAGAAGGGTATTTCCGAAACACCACGGTACGCGGCTCGATCACCGGCGAATCGCTCGACCTTGGCGTGATTGACGACCCCATCAAGGGCCGTGAAGAAGCGCAGTCTGAAACCATCCGTGACAAAACGTGGGACTGGTTGCTGGATGACTTCTTCACCCGGTTCAGTGAGCACGCGGGGCTACTGTCGATCCTCACGCGCTGGCACATCGACGACCCCATAGGCAGGTTGATCGAGCATATGCCGGATGTGCGGGTGGTGAGCTACCCGGCCATCGCCGAAGAGGACGAGCAATACCGCAAGAAGGGCGAGGCGCTATTCCCCGAGCACAAATCGCTGGAGTTCCTGCTCGAACGCAAGGGCGTTATGTATCCGCCCTTTTGGGCGGCGCTCTATCAGCAGAATCCGATTGTCGCGGAAGGCGAACTATTCAAGCCCGACGCGATACAGGTGATCGACGTACTCCCTGCAGGCGAGGGCATCAAGTGGTATCGCGCGTGGGACTTGGGTTCGACCACCACGGGAGACTGGACAGCGGGGGCAAAGCTGGGGCGCTTGAAGGATGGGCGCTATCTCAGCGCGGATATGGTGCGAGGCCGATGGGGGCCGCACGAGC